>JARBUB010000204.1 GCA_029239905.1 Clostridia bacterium | reverse complement strand
AGAATTGACCTCCAGAACCCTTGAGTTTAATCATCAATTGAGTTCAGCCTGCAAGGAGCTGGAGGGGGTAAAAGAACAGGTTAAAATGAACGAAAAGCTAAAGCAGCAGCTGGAGCAAGAACGATTGAGAGCATTGAAGGCTGAAAAGGAAATGGCTGATTTTCTCAAAAATGTATCAGAGCTAAAGAATAGCATCAACAGCAACCAAAGCTTACTGGAGGGACAGTTTAAAAGCATTGGGGACAAATATCAAGAAATGCAGTTGGATTTAAAGGGATTGCAGGAAAATATCGATTATTTCAAAGCCAGTACCGGGACAGGAATAGCCGAATTATTTTCAGTAGTAGAAAAGGCTTCCAAAGAATTAGTTGTGAGTGATCAACAGCATCAAAATGATGTAAAAGAGAAATAAGAACAATACTGACATTATATACCACGGGAGTTTAGTGCATTTTTGCAAATACTATCATACACAGGTTTGATTATCACAGAATATGCTGATATCAAGGAGTTGTATGATTATGAAAAGTAAATATGTTTACTATAGCATTTATTTCTTGACTATTTTGGATATCGCTTTTACAGCAGTTGGGTTGCAATTAGGTGTCATACAAGAAGTCAATCCTATTATGAACTACTTTATGAATCGGTCTATGGGGTTAAGTGTATCAGGTGTGTTGCTATTTGTCGGAGCTATGTTGATTGTTCTCTACAAAGCAAGCTTTACGGTACATTGGATTAAAAAGGCCATGACTTGTTTGGCGGGTATTAAGGTTTGCGTGCTTTTGTTGCATTTGGGATGGATCAATATTTACTTGGAGAAAATATACAAGATATAAAGCATAATTTTTAAAGTAACAGAGTCGTTCCTTGAATCGGCTCTTTTATTATGTCGTAAAAGGCGTTGTTTTTAGTAGACATAATTTATAAACAGCAAATACCAATAAACTTTATGTCGAATAAAAGGTGGAGTTGCATAATCTTGTAGAATATTGAAATTATTGACATCTAAGGGTTTTTAAGTTAGAATAATAGGGAATAATTTGAAATTTATAGTCTGCTTAGATTTACATAAAACGTAAATGGAGTTTGTTATATTATACAAGTTTTTTTTGTTGTAATTTGAACAAGTGCAGGTTATGGGAAAAGATTCTTCGCAGGCTCAGAATGACGAATACAAAGTATTAAATGATAATGGACGGTCCAGAGAACATAAGCTTCGCTTGGATGACGAAGGATGTCCTTCAAAAATGATTACAAGAGAGTAGGAAGCATAATGGGGATTTTTATATTCATATTTGGTCTTTTGATAGGTTCTTTTCTAAACGTCTGCATTTACAGAATTCCAAGGAAAGAATCCATTGCTTTTCCGCCTTCACATTGTACCAACTGCAATACACAGCTTAAGGCAGTGGACCTGATACCTGTTCTTAGCTTTGTTACATACAGAGGCAAATGTAAGTATTGCAAGGCGAGAATATCCCTTCAGTATCCTATCATTGAGTTAATCAATGGTCTTATATACCTTTTTTTATATCAAAAATTTGGACTATCTGTTGAAATGGGGATGTATTCGATCTTATCCAGTATTCTTGTTGTGATCACCATGATAGACTTTTTCACACAGGAGATACCGGATGAGCTCAATATATTTGGATTAATTATCGGAATAATATTTTTAGCAATCGTGCTTCGCTTTGGTAGTGTGGTGAATAGCGGCTTGGGTCTGCTCATTGGAGGGGGATTATTCCTGCTGATCGCAGTGGTTTCAGGAGGCGCTATGGGCGGCGGCGACATCAAGCTGATGGGGATGCTGGGCTTGTGGTTTGGCTGGAAGCTGATTCTGATGCTTTCCATCATTTCCTTCGTCATAGGTGCCCTTGCCTCACTGCTGTTAATCGCATTGAAAATCAAAGGGCTGAAGGATTATATACCCTTTGGACCTTTTATAGCCATATCTGCCATCATCGTTATATTTTTCGGCTCGGACCTATTAAGCTGGTATTTAAGCTTTATATAGATATTACGCGGGGGGGAATAAAACTTGGGGAAAAACTATTTATCCATTGATTTTGGTGCGCAGAACATCAAAATGGCCGTAGGAAGCCTGAATAACAACAGCTTCCTAATTCAAAAGCTGGATTCAATCAATACGCCGCAGGACAGCTATATGGACGGAAAAATATTGGATCAGGAAAAGCTGACGAAAGCCTTAAGAAGCCTTATAGCAAAGATCAGCTTGAAATCCAGGGATGCAGCTATTACTCTGAACAGCTCCAATATCATCACTCGTGAGATTATATTGCCCATTACCAACAACAAAGAAATGGACAGTATGATTCTCTATGAGATCACGCAGCAGCTGCCTATTGAAATGGATCAGTATGTTGTGGAATACAGGATCGTTGAAGAGTTTGTGGAGGATGATATTAGGAAAAACAGGATATTTGTAGCAGCGGTGCCCAAAATTATCGTTGAAAGCTTCTTTAGCTTGACCAAAAGCTTGAATCTGAATCCCGTAGCTATGAATATACATACCAATGCTTTATCCAGATTGATTACAGAAAAAGCCACCATTAATGATAATCCTAATATAGACAATGACTCCATCGCCATTCTTGATTTCGGCTATAAGTCCATCAATATCAGCATTCTCTCAAAGGGAAAGCTCGCTTTTGGCAGAACCATAAACCATGGCAGCAAGGACTTGGATGTGGCCATTGCATCCGATTTCAAAGTGAATTTAGAGGAAGCGGAAAAAATTAAGCAGCGTTTTAATCTGATGGATGCCAAGGATGACGCTACTGGTGAATATCAAGCGGCGGCAAGAGTTATCAGCAAATGGATACAAGATATTCAGAGAGTACTACAGTTCTATGAAAACAGGGGCAATGGAAAAATATCCAGACTCTATATTTATGGCGGAGCCTCCGGCCTAAAGGGTCTTCCTCAATATATAAAAGCGTCTATAAACTTGCCTGTGGAGCTTATCAATGAAATCAGCAGCATAAAGCTGCAAAACACCAGCGAGGCAGCAGTGATCGATATTAAGAATTATTTAAACGCCATTGGCGCGATTCCAAAGGCAGGTAGGAGATAGTTATGAGAGAATTGAATTTTTTTAACCCATATTTATCTCCAAGAAGGTCTATTAAAGTAGGACAGCTGCAGGTTATACTGGCCATTGTTTTTATGCTTTTAGTTTGCGGAAGTATATACAGCTGGAATATTATACGAATCGTTAAATATAGTATGGATATCGTTGATTATAATGCTTTTTTAGAAAATCCCGCAAATAAAGCAGCAGTTAAAAATTATACAGAAACAAAGCAAAGGGTAGATATCATGCAGCAATATATGCTGGGCTTCGCACCTATCGAAGCAGAGCTGCAGGCAAAAAGTATAGTAAGCAGTGCTTTGATTAAAAAGCTTAATACTGCTATTCCTCACGAGGTATACTTAGAAAATATGAATATCGCAATGGAGTCTGTGCAAATTTCAGGAGTTGGAACCAGTAGAAATGTCATAGCGCAGTATGAACATAATTTATTGAAGCTGGGCATCTTTGAGGATGTATTTATAGATATTATTAAAATTGAAACAGAAGGCGGCAGTGCGTTTGAATTTACAGCGAACTGCTTGCTGGCAGGGGGTGCATCCTATGAAGCTAAGCAGTAGAGAAAAGATATTATTGATTGCCTTGGCTATGGCGGGTTTTTTAGCTGCATATTATTATTTGCTGCTAAGTCCGCAGCTCCTTGCTCTCGAAACAATTAAAGCAACTGCTGCGGAGTATAAGCTCAAAGTAGAAGAAATGAAGGCACAGATGGATCCGAATCATCCCATTTATGCGGAGTTTAAAACGAAACAGACAGAATTGACAAATAAGACCGCAAAGCTTTATCCAGCTATTCTTCAGGATAAATTGATTACAGTGCTGGATGAGAAGTTCAAAGCAACAGGATTAAATCCTAAAGAGGTTACTTTTGAAAAGACTCTTAGAACAGCTGGAACAGCAAAGAGTGCTGGAACAGCGAAAAAAGCAGGTGATGCAAAGACACCTGATTTACCTGCTTTAAGACAAAGCTATGTAAGTGTTGGAAAGCCCAAAGATACAGCAGCGAATCAAGAAATTCCTGAGATATTCAGGATGCACGAATTAACCGCCAACTTCAATATTGAAGCGGAATATCAGAAGCTGATGAATCTCATAGCCGCCTTTGAAAAGGATAAGTATAAAATCATATTGAACAATATCAGCATGGGGACAGATGAAGGGACTGCTTTTAGCGGCAGCTTTTCAGTCAGCTTTATATCTGTGCCGAAGCTGTTTGAGGATGGAGATAAGGATTATTTGGATTGGCTGTTGAAATATAACAGCAACAAGTATAATCCTTTTGCAGCAAGTGCAAATTTGAATCCGGGTGAAACGGCGCCAAAGCCAGTGGTTGAAACACCGGTACCTGAGCCGACTCCTACTCCTACACCAACACCAAAGCCGACTACACCAACACCGGCGCCACCGGCACCATCCAAAACTTCAGACTTTGCCATCACCTTAAGACCCATATCCTCAGATATACCAACAGTACTGGTTGGAAAGGTAAACGACAAAGGTGCAGGCGCTTATGTATATGCTGACAATACAAATTTTGAAAATGTAGAGATGCAGATTCTGGAAAAGGACGGCAAGCTTTACTATAGATACAAAACAACCAGTGACAGCTATCCTTCAGACTACAGTGAAATGACAGTATTTACGCCAAAATCTACAGGGATCATCATAGAAGTACTCAGTACAAAGCGTACAGGCAGCGACGACAAGAGCGGAATAAACCTTACAGTAATCAATAAAAGCAATAAGAAGGTAACTGTAAGCATTAAAAATGATGATACAAGCAGAAGTCGTGTAAAAGTCAGTTCAACCTCCGGAAGCGTGACGGTGCGGAGATAATTTTCATCCTTTTGGGACAAATGAAGCACCTCCTTAATAATATGTATTAAGGGGGTGCTTTTATGGATAAGGAAATAAAAAAGGATATAAAAAAGCTGCTGATACTAGATAGTTTGCTGACATCCACCTATTCTATTTCTAGAATATTCGATGAGGTGGAGGCTGAATTGGAAGAACTTATGGGAAAAACAAAAAAGAGCCGCTTTCAGATCGATGATTTGTTAAAGTATAAAAATTTAAAATAAATTTACAGCTGTGGTTATACATAAAAAACATCTATCAGCAAAATATATAACTTAGACCACTTTATCATGAGAAGGGGAGCTGATAGTTTGTTTATGGATAACTTTGAGAGATTTGGTGTAACCGCAGACTG
>JARBUB010000203.1 GCA_029239905.1 Clostridia bacterium | reverse complement strand
TATAAACAACCCGTAGTCCGGTGATTCATGGTCACCTGGTAGAGACGCTTAGACCATATTACTAAGCATATACAAGTCGCTAGTTTCTTATTTTATTTTAATATGATATACATTACTTGAACATTTTTTTAATTTTACATCGCAATGTTCATATCTGTACAAATATTTTATAACAAAAATACAAAGAATGCAAGCAAAAATGTATGATTAAAGCAAAATTCGACATATTGTTAATACTCTCTGTACTTTTAAGCCAAAAGATAAATTATAATCATTTAAACAAAATTCGTGACTATATAGAATAAAGCACTATATTCAATTAATTACAAATATAAATGAATAATAGTTTAAAACGCAGTATAATAAATTTGTGATATCAAATTTATTCAGGAGGTTAACTATGAAAAACAGTAAAATCATCTATATTACTCAAACAGCAGTGATGCTTGCACTATTAATAGTCGTACAGCTCATAACCCGGTCATTTGGACAGTTGGTTACAGGATCTATCGTTAATCTTATTCTACTTGTATCAGTATTTATAATAGGTATATACGGAGGAGTAACCATTGCTGTTCTTTCACCTTTGCTGGCATTTTTAGCAGGAATCGGACCTGTTTTTATTCAGATAATCCCATTCATCGCAATTGGCAATACTTTATATGTTATTATCGCTTGGTTTACTACCAGAGGTTTTATAGCACAGCCGGGTACAAAGGACATTGCACTTTCTTCAATTGGATTAATTGCAGCCAGCATCAGTAAATTTCTTTTTCTATGGCTTGGTATAGTGGTATTTGCCCTACCCCTAATACCGGGAATCAAAGAAAAACAAGTTGCTGTCATCAGTGCTTCCTTCTCTTGGCCACAGCTTATTACCGCGCTCATAGGCAGTATATTGGCCATGATGATTGTTCCACATTTAAAAAAAGCTATTAAGCAAAGATAACTTGAAAAAGCCTGTGATTTCAATGAATCACAGGCTTTTCTAAATAAAACTGTATTTGGTATAGAATAAACGAATAGATTACGCTACCTGACACATTAATTCAATAACATTTATTTTATAAAAGCTTCTTTCATATTTATATCTCTCAAAAATATTTTATTACGGCCTTCATTTTTTGCTTTATATAGCTCTTCATCGGCTATTGAAAACAGATCCGTCATATTGTCAAAGTGTGAGCTGCAGCCATATATACCCCCAATGCTGATTGTTATGGGGTACCAAGTCTCATCCCAAAGATATTTCATATCAAGCTTTTCTACAGCACTGCGAATAAACTCTGACAGCTCTAATACATCCTTGAATTCGCTGTCTTTTATAAAGCATACGTATTCTTCTCCACCATACCTTCCAATAATCCCATTTCGGTTGCCAAAAACAGACTTTAAGGTGTCTGCAATCCTCTTGATACATACATCTCCTTCAAGATGCCCATAGTAGTCGTTATATCTCTTAAAATAATCGATATCTATCATTAAAAGAGCTGCGTTAAAGGGCTTTTCTTCACTTTGCTTCCAAGCTAGAGCAAGATGACTCTTTACCCCTCTTCTGTTTGGTATATTCGTAAGCTCATCAGAGAGTACCTCTAGTCTTAAATTTCTATTTGCCTTTTCCATGCCCTCAAGGAGTTTGTTTTGATGGGCAATTTCCTGCTCCAATTGCTTGTTTAGTTTTACTATCTTTTCAACTTCTTCTCCCCCAAGCAGCTTACTTAACTCAATTTTGATGATTTCAAGCTTTTGTGACACTACAGCAGTTTCAATCTCTTGCTCCACCATATGAAACCGCTTGTAAAATTCTAAGGCTAATTCAAAATCGCCTTTTTTTTCATAGAATTGATTTATCATCTTGTATATCTGACTTAGCTTTTTTCTGGCATTTATTTCTTCACCATATTCAATGGCTTTAATGAGATAAGATAAGAAAAGCTCCTCATTTTCTATTTTTTCAAGCTCTGCCATATTTATGAGCACATCTATGGTAAAATACTTATTTTCTATTTCCTCTAGTTGAGCTAGTGCATGATTGTAACATGCTCTGGCCTTATCATATTGCTGCTGGATAAAATAAATTTTGCCCATTCTATTTTCCACTTCAGCTAGAGCAGTAACATCCTTAGCTTTGACTAAGATGTCATAGCTTTTTTTATAGCATTCAAAGCTGTAGGAATAGTCTGCTTTTAAAAAATATACTTCACCTATATTTTCTAATATAACCGCCATGTTTGTTGTGTAATTATATTTTTCGCTCAAATCTAAGCCTTTGCTGTATGAGATCAATGCATCATCAAGATTTCCTACTTCTCTATAAACCTCACCCATATTGTTGTATAGCCTACTCAGCGTAATATAATCATCTGTCTCTTTTAATAGATGCAATGCTTTTAAAAAATGTTCAATAGCAGCCTCATACATGGCATTATAATAATATACAATCCCAATAAGATTTAAAGCTGCAGCTAACCCTGTAGGGTCATCCATCATTTCATACTTCTTGAAGGCATCATAGGCATAATTGTAGCAATCATTGAGCTTTGTCATAGATCTGCATGCTAAAGCCATTACAAATAATGCATAAGCCTCTCCTTGCCTTAGCTCATGCATCCTTGCTATATCATAGGCTTCCTTGCTCATCTCAAAAGCAAGGCTAGGATGCTTAATCGCAATCTTTCTAGCCTCTTCAATCTTATTCATAAGTTCTAGTGTAAAATCCATCATCTATATCTCCCCAAAATATAATTGTACCCCGAATTGTTCTTGAGCTTATCTAAAAAGCATCTTTTTTTCTATTTAAAGTATACCATTTTACATTGATAACGCCACTACATTTGGAATATTAAAGGAGATTATTTAACGTAAAATATCTTAATAATTACATTAAAGCCTGTAATTGCAAGCAATTACAGGCTTTAATGTAATTATATTCATTTTTATGAAAGCGAGAGGGGCTGAACGTCTGTCTATTAAATTTCTAAAAATTGCTTAGCAGCCGCTTGAATGTTAGCTTTAGCATCTGATAATGCATTTTCTAATCTTGATTCTGCGCCGTGGGTCAGTACATAATCGTATACCCCGCGACAGCCGGCTACAGCCAACTCTGTGTTTACGTTGATTTTTCTTATACCATGCTTAAATGCCTCCGCAAGCACAGACCTGTGTATTCCAGAACTACCATGCAGCACCAAAGGCAAATTTACAGCTGCGGAAATTTCTTTGATTCTTGAAATTTGTATTTTTGGCTCCTTCTTATAGATTCCATGGGCATTTCCAACTGCTATTGCCAATGCATCTACCTTTGTCCGTTTTACGAATCTGGCGCTGTCCTCCACAGTTGTACACACAATCTCTACTTGATCGCTTCCGTCCTCTTTATTTAAGTACCCAAGTTCGCCTTCTACGGTCACATTTCTTTCCTTCGCCAGCTTTACAACTTCAGCGGTATTCTTGATATTCTCCTCTAAAGGAAGCCTTGACCCATCATACATAACTGATGTAAAGCCGAGGTCTATCGCTTGTTTTATTGTCTCTACCTTTGTTGCATGGTCGAGGTGCAAAACAAAGGGGATATCATAGAGTTTCGAATATTCTTTTGCCATAACCGCCGCCACCGGTAAAGGCGTATGAGAAATATAACTCTCGCCAAAGGATAGAATTATAACTTTATTTTCAATATGCGCCGCATCTAAAATAGCTGCTAAGGTTTCAACGTTAAAAAAATTAAATGCAACTAAATTTTGTTGTTTTAAAAAAGCTTCGTTTAAATTAATAATCATTTATTCACCTACGATAGCAAATCTACTATTTCCTTTAATGTATCTATTTCTCCTACATTTCCCGGGAAAATTATATAGGGCATTTGAGGAAACTTACTTTCAGGCCCCGTCATCCATACCGGTATACCTGGTTTTATTTGTCCCATGACGAGTGCCTTCTTTACTTTAAGCGCTTTTGTACCAACATCACTGGATGTAATTCCACCCTTGGCAATAATGAAATTTGGACGTATACTTAATTTTCCAATAACACTTGTAACGGCATCTGAAATTTGAACAGAAACCATCAGTTGTTTGTCCTTATCCTCAGTTTCAAGGTCAAAACGTTCTCGACGCGTATATACAACGACATTTCTTCCATTTTTTATGTGCTTTTCAGCTTCTGCGATTACGCGCATGACTTCATGCTGCAAACCATTCTCCTCTAAAACTAAGTGTTGATTAAATTCAATAAGCTCTAAGGGGTTCTTGCATCCCTTGAGCGCTTCAAACTGTTGAGTTGTCTTATTTACATGTGAGCCTATCAAAATAACGCCACCGTTTTTATTATCTTTTTCTATAAGCTTTTCCTTAGAAAGCAGAGGTATATCACGAACCCCCCCCAAAACCTTTGTTACCGCTGCAGCACTTCTAAATATAAATTCCTTATTTTTCTTAATAGCATTTATATAAGCAAGTGCAAAAACCTTAACATCAACATAATCGATAGCGTTGACAATCACCTTGTTGAAATTTCTTACCGCCATCAGCTGTGCTGTAATCCTTTGGATATTCTCATTTCTGATGTCTTCAAGGGATATATAGGTGCAGTCTTCCTTTCTAAACAGTCCTGCTGTTTTTTCTTCTACATACTCGCCAATATGGGAGCTTTTGTATCCAAAACTCTTATCTTTTGCAAACTCTGTTTGACCTGCAGGAGTGAGAAAATCTCCTTCTTTAACATAGTGTATATTACCTATCGTAAATCTTCCGCCTTCTTTGAAGAAAGGAAAAATAATCTCTCCGTCAAAGTGTTTTTCCGAATTTCTTTCTATTCCGCCTTTAAGCGTAGCAGTTTCAACAGGATAATATCCTCTCATTGTAGAGTCGCTTCTGCTTATAAGAATATAATCCTTGCCTGTATTCTTTGAGACCTCTGTCAGCGTGTCTGCAATTTCTGAGTGTACTTTTACAGTCTCTTCCTTTGTAAATCCACGGGAGTTTGTCAGTATAAAAAAGATGCTGTTATCTTCATTAAACCCTGATGTAATTGCTTCCATATCCCAGTTTGTATATACCGAAACATCATGGACTGTCTGTACTCCTGTTGGGTCATCGTCTAGAACTACAATTTTTCTATTCAATCCTTCAAGAGCCTGCTCTAAATCTCTATCTATCTTTTTAACATCGATTTCCTTGTAATTTTTAAGTACATCAAGGGTAAGTTTCTCCATTTACAACCCGCCTTTCTTCACTTCCACATCCGCAAGAAGCTCAAAGTGCTTCACTAAACTGCTGTGATCCTCCTCCATCAAGCCTCTCAACTTTAAGCCCTGCATGATTTCAAACAATTGAGCAGACATGGGAACCGGA
>JARBUB010000202.1 GCA_029239905.1 Clostridia bacterium | reverse complement strand
AAAAATAACGTTATAGAAGTAGATGAATCGATTATAATATAGCTATAGTGAAAAAGGAGAAGGGATTATGAAGATAGTAGTTTTGGATGGATATACCTTAAACCCAGGAGACCTAAAGTGGGACGGCTTGGGGAAGCTTGGAGAGTTAGTGATATATGATAGAACTTCTGAGGATAAGGTAATTGAAAGAATAGGGGACGCTGAAGTAATATTTATTAATAAGGTGAAGATCACTAGAGAAGTTTTGGAGAAGACAAATCTTAAATATATTGGGGTGCTGGCAACTGGTTATAACGTAGTTGATATTGATGCCGCCAAAGAAAAGGGAGTACTTGTTAGCAATATACCTACTTATGGCACAGCTTCAGTTGCACAAATGGTCTTTGCTTTGCTGCTTGAAATATGCCACCATATTGGCGCACATGATATTGCAGTAAAAAGAGGCGAATGGGCAAACAAAGCAGACTTTTGCTTTTGGAATTACCCTCTTATTGAGCTTGCAGGGAAAACCATGGGTATAATCGGATATGGTAGAATAGGTCAAGCTGCAGGGACACTAGCGCAGGCCTTTGGCATGAAAGTACTTGCATATAATAGGCATCCTGATAAGGCACAAGAAGGCGATACATTGAAGTTTGTTGAGCTAGATGAGCTTTTCTCAAAATCGGATGTCATAAGCCTGCATTGTCCGCTGCTGGAAAGTACAAAGGGTATTATATGTAAAAGCAATATAACCAAGATGAAAGACGGGGTAATCATCATCAATACCTCCAGAGGACCTTTGATTGTAGAAGTGGATTTGGCTGAAGCATTAAATAGCGGGAAGGTCTATGCGGCAGGGGTAGACGTTGTAGCAGTAGAGCCTATAGAGCCAGATAATCCACTGTTAAAAGCAAAGAATATATTTATCACTCCACACATTGCCTGGGCACCAATTGAATCAAGACAAAGACTAATGGATATTGCTGTGGAGAATGTAAGGTCTTATATGAACGGATGTCCAGATAATATTGTAAACCCATAGGATATGATGATAAGATTAGATTATTCAGTGAAAAATAAGCATTAAGCATAAAAATGAGTGAAGGAAGTATTGTATGGAAAAGTATAGACAGTATTATTTTTGGGAGAGTATCTTAAAAAACAATGAAGAAGTATGGAAGAATTCATTTAGAAATTTACCCCTAAACTATAACTCGAAGTTTATCAATACGGTTATTGTAGATTGCAACAATGGAGTAATGGAAGATAATTGGGTTTATTATCCTAATGTAGAAGCACTTCTTGGCTTTATACATCATGTGTTTTTGCCCACAGCCTTTGCACTGATTTTATTCCCTGAGCCAGGAGAATTTATAACACCCATGGCCACAGCCAAAGAGCTATTGGATTCTGCTGAGGAAATGGCCGAGGAAAAGAACAGAGATACAATAGCTATAATGAGAGATCATGATGCTGAACTGCATAGCATATGGGATATGGATGAGGAAGAGATGTGGCGGTCACTTCATCACTTTTCACAGAGATTTAACGAAATCTGGGGGAAATCTAATGATGTGTTTTTCTACTTTACTATTTTTAATACCCCTATGGAGATAGGTGAATACCTCATAGAAGAATATGATAAGGATGATATGCTTGACTATTTCGAGGATGAAAGCGGCATGTCGAAGGAAGAGTGGATGGATACATGCAATGGGGTGTATGAAAATGACTTCTTGAGATTGAAGTTTATAGATATACTAAATAATAGGGCTAAGGTTTATGAGTAGGAATAAGCGATAATAATGATAATGAGGATGGTTGATTTGCGTCAGCCATCTTTTTTTGTTTGACAGGTACATTGTATAGAAGCTCTTCATAGAATAATATATGGTTTCAAAAATGGATTTTATTAAATTAATTTCCAATATTAAATGGAGGGTTAAGCATGGCAAGTAAGGGCAATATCAAAGAGGTTTTCCCGGGAGGCAATACCTATAAGGGTTTTCATTCGTTTTATGATTATATCCTGCCTCAGGAAGAAGCAAATAGGATATTCTGTATCAAAGGCGGTCCCGGTGTAGGGAAAAGCAGCTTTATGAAAGCTGTGGCCAAGGAATTTGTTGATCTGGGATATGACGTAGAACTACATCACTGTTCATCAGATAATAATTCACTGGACGGGGTTGTGATTAAACAGGCGAAGGTTGCGTTGTTGGATGGGACTGCACCACACGTAGTAGACCCCAAAAACCCAGGCGCAGTAGATGAGATCCTCAACTTCGGAGACTTCTGGAATGTAGAAGGCTTCACCGTTGAGCGTGATACAATATTAAACTTCAACAAAGAAGTTAAGTTTCTATTCAACAGTTCATATCATTATCTCAATTCTGCAAAGGAAATGCAGGATGATATAGAGATAGCAGTTGAAGAAACGGTTGATAAGACGAAGTTCAGCAAGCTGTTGTTAGGCTTGAAGGCAGAGCTGACCTATAATCTTCAAGCTGTTGATAAGGCTGGTAAGGAAAGACACTTGTTTGACAGTGCGATCACTCCTGATGGTTTAATGGACTATATAGACACTTTAATCAAGGATAGCTACAAATGCTACTTCTTTGAAGGGCTGCATACAAAGGGTATAAGTGAGATATTAAATGTAATAGCAAAAGAATATCTGCTTAATGGCTATAATGTTGAGATTTATCATCAGCCTTTGAACCCAGAGAGAATTGAAACTGTGCTGGTTGAAGAGTTAGGTCTGGCTTTTACAGACAATAGCAAGATGAAGAATAAAGCATATAGAATAGTTGATTTGGATAAAGTTTTAATTCCTGAAAAGTTAGAAAGCAAGATGGACACGATAAATAAGGATAAAGAAATGAAAAGTATGCTGTTGGAAGAGGCTTATAAACGCGTTTACATGGCTAAGAAAAACCATGACGATATGGAAAAAAGCTATGTTCCACAGATGAACTTTGCAGCAGTTACAGAGTGTAAGAAGCAGATCATTGAAAGAATAAAGAAGTATCTATAATGTAATATAGTTAATCCCCTCTTTAGGATAGCGAGAGCAAACTAAGGAGGGGATTTTTCTGTGCTTATGTTACTTATAAGGATATCAAGATAAGCAGACTTCCAAAGGAATGTAATAAGCTGAAACTTTGTTTTTTAATCGTTTTCTAATCTTTTATTAATTGCCTCCTAATTACTTAATATTATTATTAGTACATAGAAACAAACAATAAATATTTTGGAGGTATAATAATGTCAACAAATTTAAATCAAATTGATGAACTAAGAAAAAGAGCAAAGGTGAGCTATTCTGATGCGAAGGAAGCATTGGAAGTGTGCAATGATGATATATTAGAAGCATTGGTTTACCTGGAGAAAAACAATAGAACAAAATCTGAAAAGACAGGTTTCTTTGATAGAATTGGTGTGCTATTGAAGAAAGGCAGCAATACGAGATTAACAATGTATAAACAGGATAAGATCATATTTAACGTATCTATGAATATCGCAATTTTGATAGCAGTAATTACTCTTCCGTTCATTCAGTTTATAGCACTTGGTGCATTAGTAGCATTGTTCACCGGACATAGATTTAAGCTAGTGAGCAATAGCGGTGATACAAGTAGAATCAATCAGACCTTGGATAAGGTAAGTAACGCAGTAGATCAGATGAAAGAAAACATTACGAAAGACAGTTCTCAAAATACAGATAATCAGTACTAGTAAAATATAGAACATAGGGGTAAGAAGTCATCCCTATGTTCTATATTATGCTGATAAGTAGGACTATGAATCGTATTTTAATCTAGGTATAATTAGGGTATCCTAAATTGCAATAAGGAGGAATTTATCCAATGGCACAAAAGATTTTAATAATTGAGGATGAAATAAAGATTGCACGATTTCTTGAGCTGGAGCTAGGCCATGAAGGCTATGCAGTAGACCAGGCACATGATGGAAGAGAAGGCTTAAATAAAGCCCTTAATAATCAATATGACTTGATTGTTCTGGATATCATGCTCCCTTTTGTAAATGGGATAGAGGTACTTAGAAAGATTCGCCAGAACTCAGAAATACCGATTATTCTTCTTACTGCCAAAGATGAAGTGATGGATAAGGTTATCGGACTAGATATGGGGGCAGATGACTACATTACAAAACCCTTCGCAATTGAGGAGTTGCTTGCTAGAATAAGAACTGCTCTAAAAAGAAAGCTGCAAAAGCCAGAGCTTACAAAGGCTTTAGAGATAGGCTCTTTAAAGCTTGATCCAGATAAGCATTCAGTCACATATGAGAATGACTTACTTGAATTGACCAAAAGGGAGTTCGATTTACTGAGACACCTGATAGAGAATAAGAATATTGTCTCCACGAGAGATAGGCTCTTAGAGGAAGTTTGGGGATATGACTATGTAGGCGATACCAATATAGTTGATGTTTATATTAGGTACTTAAGAAGCAAAATTGATGATAAATATAATATGAAGCTCATTCATACAATCCGAGGGGTGGGATATATTATAAAAGATGAAAACTAGAAATGTAATCCGCATCATTTATAAGGACTTATTAAAGCCTTTGTTGATATTGCCTTTTCTTATAATCAAGGCGACTTTGGCAATGTTTCGCGGGATTTATGATAGGCTGATAAGAAAGCTGCGCTTTTCAATCACCTTCAGAATGACATCAATGTACACCTTTATAATTGCGATAACATTGCTGTTATTAAGCCTAGGGGTTATAGGAAGCGGCTTTGCATATATGCTAAAAAGTGAAGGGGATGATCTTCAAAGAGACTACCTGTTCATATCAGAATATATAAAAAGGGATCAGAGTATTCCTGAATATAATATTAAGCTTCTGTCAGAATTAAGCGGCACATCCATATCCATATTTGATAGAAGCAAGAAATTGCTGTTCACTACAGATAAAAGCATGGGAACTGCCATTTTTATAGACAGAAATAGAAATAAGGTTAACGTTATAGAGTATAACGATATGAATATGATGCTTATAGGGAATCCCCTAAGACCAGACAATAGCATTCCCCCAGCAATTTTTAATGAGTATGGATATGCATTGGTATTGAACGACGGCGTCGGTGAAGGCTCGAGTCTTAAATATATTCAGATTATTGATAAGTTGTCTCAAGAGACCATTTATGCAAGAATATTTATCATTACACTTTTTGCATTGGAATTATTTTTTATCATTATTATTGTGGCCATTGGCATCAGGGCAATAAAAAGACTGTTAAGACCCATTAAACAAATGACAGATGCTGTAAATGATGTTACCATCAATCAATTGGATATGAGGCTGGATATAAAAGGCTCGCAAAATGAATTTAGGGATCTGGCTGGTACTTTTAACAATATGCTGGATAGGTTGGAAAG
>JARBUB010000014.1 GCA_029239905.1 Clostridia bacterium | reverse complement strand
CCGCCGCCAAATCCTACTAGAACAACAATACTGCCATCCTTTAAAAAATCTTGCTCGTTTGCTTCATCTAGGGCTACTGCAATTGATGCAGCTGACATGTTTCCATACTTATTCACATTTACAAAAACCTTTTCTGGTGATATCTTCAGTCTTCTAACAGCAGATTCGATGATTCTTGTGTTCGCTTGATGAGGAATCAGATAATCTATATCTTCCTTCTTCAAACCGCAATTATCCAAAGCTTTTTCTGCTGCCTCTCCCATGATCTTTATAGCAAATTTAAAAACCTCGCTGCCATCCATTTTTACATAGTGCAGCTTATCCTTTAAGGTTTGCTCTGATGCAGGCATTCTAGAGCCTCCTGCAGGTAGAGTCAACAGATGTCCTGCGCTTCCGTTTGCGCCTAAATGGGTTGATAAAATTCCATAGTCCCCTTCAACCTCTGATATAATAACTGCTCCTGCTCCATCTCCAAATAGTATACAGGTGTTTCTATCTGTATAGTCAATTATCTTTGATAGTGTTTCTGCACCGATAACCAACACCTTTTTGTACATTCCTGTTCTTACAAAGCTGTCTGCAATAGATATACCATACATAAAACCTGAACAAGCTGCTTCAATATCAAAGGCCGCTGCATTTACAGCGCCGATATTCATCTGAACAATACAAGCCGTTGACGGGAATGCCATGTCCGGAGTTGCTGTTGCCACAATAATTAGGTCTATATCTTCCGGAGCTACACCGGACTTTTCCATTGCATTTAATGCCGCTTTTGTAGCCAGATCCGAGGTAGCAGTGTCTTCATCGGCTATTCGTCTTTCCTCGATTCCTGTTCTTGATATAATCCACTCATTATTTGTATCAACAGTTTTTTCAAAATACTCATTTGTTAATATTCTCTCCGGCACATAACTTCCTGTGGCAATTATGCCGGCATGCTTATTCAGTAAATTCACCAGTATCAACCTCCGCGTTTGAAATTTCTTGTCTTATTATATCCAGGCATTTATTATCATATAATAATTTCGCCTGTCTAACTGCATTCTTTATTGCTTTTTCATCTGAGCTGCCATGGGCCTTTATCATAATTCCATCAATACCCATAAAAGGTGCTCCTCCTACTTCCTTATAATCAAACTTCTTTTTAAAGGTTTTCAAACCATCTTTGAGCATTAATGCGGCAATTTTGGTCACAGCATTCTTCATAAAAATATCCTTTAATAAGTCAATTATAACTTGAGCTACGCCTTCTGTGGTCTTAAGTAAAACATTACCAGCAAAACCATCGCACACACAAACATCACAAATACCCTCCGCAACATCTCTAGCTTCAATGTTGCCAACAAAATTGATATTCAGCTGACTTAGCAGCTCGAAACTTTGCTTTGTCAGTTCATTACCCTTGCCTTCTTCTGTTCCTACATTTAGTAAACCCACCCTTGGATTATGAATGCCCATAACCTTTTCCATGTATATTGAGCCCATGATTGCAAACTGCTGCAGATTCTTAGGCTTACTATCCAAATTGGCCCCTGCATCAATTATCATGCACAAACCCTTTGTAGTGGGTATCAAAGGTGATAAAGCAGGTCTGTCTATACCTTTTATTCTTCCAACCTTAAGCAGTGAGCCTGCCAAAAATGCTCCAGTGCTTCCTGCAGAAAGAAAAGCATCACAGCTGCCTTCTTTTACCTGCTTCAAGCCCACAACCATTGATGAATCCTTTTTTTGCTTTATTGCCGCTACTGGGACATCATCATTTGTAATTGTCTCAGAAGCCTCAATGATCGTAATTTTTTCATTACTTTTATCTTCTTCGGACATATGCTTATGTATTTCTTCTTTGATGCCTACCAAATAAACTTCGACACCATATTCTTTAACTGCTTGAATTGCACCAGCCACTGCTGATTTTGGAGCATGATCTCCACCCATTGCATCTATTGCTATTCTCATATCTAATCCTCCTTGCTGTTATCAGTATTAAATGATACTAATAGAAACTTGCCTCTAAATACCTCAACTTGCTTAACCTTTATAAATACCCACACGAAGTATTTATTACCCCTGGTTCTGGTTACCTCAGCTTTGGCTATCAGCTTATCTCCAGCGAAAACAGGATTTTTGTATTTTATATTTGCAACGCCTATTAATGCAACACTTGCATCAATAACAGCAATTGCTATGGATTCTGCCTGTGCAAATATGTGCTGACCTTTTACTACATCAGTCTTCTCGAAGGCAAAGCTTTTGTCTGTTTCCAATATAGACATTCCGCTTTTCCCTAGATCCAAATCTATAAGCTCCCCAACTATTTCTCCGCCATGTAAGGACTTAACCTTGGAATAGTTGTTTTCTGCTACATTTTTAATTCTTTCGCGGAGCTCTGGTATTGCTAATTCCAATCTATCTAATCTTATCGTCTGTATACTTACATGAAAGGCTTCTGAAAGCTCTTCATCTGTCACAAAAGGATCAGAATGCAGCTTTTCTAGTAAATTGTCTTGTCTGTCTTTTTTACTTATACCTTTTCTACTCACGGTACATCACCCCTAATCATAGTAATTAGTTTTAGTACCTAGTGCTAATATTAAGTATATATTATACCAGGTACCTATGCAACTGTTTTTTTGAAATATATTAACCTTGTATTTTTATCTTTGATTATATTCCTCCTTTTCACTCAATTTAAAACCAACTCATTGTTGCTTATATTATTATCAGCATATATATATTTATTTTAACAAATTTGTCCGACTTTTAGAAACATTTTCATAAAAATAACAGCTGTATGAAATACAGCTGTTATTAACAAATTAATAATTATTCTTTTATAGTAAGAACAGTTCTATTTTTATAGAATCCGCATGACTTACATACTCTGTGTGGTAGCTTTGGCTCGTGACATTGTGGACATGCAACTAAGCCTGGTAACATAAGCTTCCAATTAGCCCTTCTCTTATCTCTTCTAGTTTTTGAGTGTCTTCTTTTTGGCAAACCCATCCTAAACACCTCCTTGCTTATCTTCAAGTAGCTTCTGTAGAACCTGCAGTCTTGAATCAATTTCATCAGCTTTGCAGCCGCATTCTGCTTGATTTTTGTTTTTACCGCAAACAGAACATAATCCTTTGCAGTCCGTTGTACATAGTGGCTTCATAGGTAATTCTGCAGCAATTTCATTCAAAACTATCTCGGTTAAATCTATCTCATCACCATTGTAAATTTCCTGCTCTTCGTCTGTCTGAAAGCCTTCTTTTACAAAGATATGATTTGAGCTAATGTTTATATCCTCAACGTAATTTTCGATGCATCTTGAACACATCAGCATTACTTTTGCGGATACTTCAAACTCTATCTCGATCTTTCCTGCATAGTTGACCGCATTTCCTCTTACACTCATGGGTGGCAAGGTTTTGAATGTTTGGTTGTTAAAAATCAATTCGTATTGATTTTCATCGATAATATCAAATTTTTCTTGGACATTATCATTCTTTAAAATCTTTAATATATTTTCATTTTACCACCTCTATGCAATTAACAAATTTTATTATACAAATCAAATAATATTTTGTCAAGAAAAAAAGCTTTACATACAGAGATTTATTAAATTCTTTATTTTTCTTGATTTAATAAAAAGCAGGCTTTCACCTGCTTAATTACTACAATGTACTATTTTCCAATTAATTTCATTGTATCTCTTGCAATCATCAGCTCTTCGTTGGTTGGCACTATAAGAACCTTTACTCTTGAGCCTTCAGCAGATATATCTGTCAGCTTGCCTCTAACTTTGTTCTTCTCTGTGTCAATCTTTATTCCAAGGAAATCCATATCCTTGCATATTGCTTCTCTAACAACATCTGAGTTCTCTCCAAGACCAGCAGTGAAGATGATAGCATCAGCACCGTTCATTGCAGCCATATAGGAACCTATGTATTTTTTAACTCTATAGTTATATACTTCTAATGCTAATTTCGCATTTTCATTGCCGTTTTCTGCAGCACCTTCGATGTCTCTAAAGTCACTGCTTAATTTTGATATTCCAAGTACTCCAGACTTTTTGTTCAATAGGTTATTGACCTGTTCTGAAGTTAGATTTTCTTTATCTTGTATAAATGTAACGATAGCAGGATCCATGTCCCCTGCTCTAGTTCCCATTACCAAGCCTTCAAGTGGTGTGAAGCCCATTGATGTATCAACTGACTTACCCTTGTTTACAGCTGCTACGCTGGCACCATTTCCCAAATGACAGGTAATAAGCTTAAGCTCTGATAATGGTTTTCCAAGGAATTCAGCTGTCTTTTCAGAAACATACTTATGGGATGTTCCGTGGAAGCCATATCTTCTTATTTTATACTTTTCATAAAGTTCATAAGGAAGTGCATAAATATAAGCTTCTTTAGGCATTGTTTGATGGAATGCTGTATCGAATACACCAACCATTGGAACGCCTGGCATTATCTTTTCACAAGCTTCGATACCTATTATATTTGGTGGATTATGTAGTGGCGCAAGCTCTATGCACTCAGTTAGTGCAGCTTTTACCTCATCGTTAAGTACTACTGAGTATGCATATTTTTCACCTGCATGAACAACTCTGTGCCCTACTGCATTGATTTCACTCATACTCTTAATAACGCCATGGTTTGGATCAATCAAAGCATCTATTACGCTTTGTATCGCTTCCATATGTGTTGGCATCGGAGTTTCAATCGTTATCTTTGCTCCATTCCCTGGTTGGTGTTTAAGGAAGGAACCTTCAATTCCTATTCTTTCGCAAATACCCATTGCCAGTACATCTTCATTCTCCATATTTATCAATTGGTACTTCAAGGATGAACTACCACAATTGATGACTAAAACTTTCATTAATTCTACCTCCCTACAATTTTGTATACAGTATTATGTTTCTATAAAAGATAGGCATTTCCCTTCTTATAATCTGAAAATATTTGAGTTTTATACATAATTATACCTATTTCATATAATAATTACATCGTGATTTGAACTTGTAGGCATTTTTGATTATAATAAGTGAATATACAGAAAATTTTGCAGGGTGCTAAAGACGCATCCGAACAAGGAGCAACCGATGAAAACTCTAGGTATTATTTCAGAATATAATCCATTTCATAATGGTCATAAATATCATATTCAAGCTGCTCGTGATGAATTTGATGCAGATAGTATTGTCAGCATCATGAGCGGAAGCTTTGTTCAACGGGGTGAAGCAGCTATTTTCGACAAGTGGTGTCGTGCGGAAATGGCCCTTCGAGGTGGTGCAGACTTGGTCATTGAGCTGCCCTTTGTATATTCCTGTCAGCCGGCTGAGATATTCTCTTTTGGAGCAATCAATATATTGAATAATCTAGGCATCATAGATGGAATTTGCTTTGGCAGTGAACTGGGCAGCTCTGATGCCTTAATTGAAATAGCCAAGCTTCTTATTGATGAACCTGCTGAGTTTAGCCAGCTAGTCAAGCTTTACCTATCAAAGGGAAATACCTATCCCAAGTCCATATCTCTTGCCCTAGGTGATTATTACAAGGGAAATGAGACAATAAATGCTGACATTTGGGAAAACCCAAACAATGTTCTGGGAATTGAATATATTAAATCAATTATAATGCTTAGAAGCCCTATGTTACCCTATACTATTAAGCGAGTTTCGAATCAACACAATGATGTAGTAATTACACAGCCTATAGCCAGCGCCACCGCGGTAAGACAAGAGCTTAAGGGGTTCGGAATGTCAGATACTCTGAAGATGGCTCTGCCCTCAACTTCCTATGATGTTATAAAATCCAATATCGAGGCGGGCAAAGGTCCTATACTATTAGATGCTTATAGCGATATGCTTCTTTATCGACTTAGAACAATGACTGTAGAGCAGATAGGTGAATATATGAGCATAAATGAAGGCTTAGAGTATCGCATAAAAAAAGCTGCCGCTAAATCAACCTGTATTGACGAGCTTATTGATGCGATAAAAACGAAGCGTTATACTCGGGCATTTATACAAAGATTGCTTTGCCATGTGCTGATTGATGTAAAATGGGCAGAATCCTATTCTTTTAAGCAGGCAGGTACTCCGTCCTACTGTAGAGTTCTAGGCTTTAACGACAAAGGAAAGCAACTTCTGAAGAAGATTAATGATACCTCTGAGTATCCTGTTATAAATAAGGTGGCAGCATTCAAATCCGAGGATCCTACCTTAAATAAAATCTTCAAATATGATTTAATGTCTACAGATATATATAACTTGGCATATACCAATAAAAGCTACAAAAGAGCTGGAGAGGATTACATTAAATCACCTGTATATATTTAGTATATACCTCGAATTTCACAACATATGAATTAATGAAAATGTTTTGTACAAAACATAGTATGTGTTGCGAAAAATATTTATTATCTACTAAATCAGTAGAAGCATCTGTTTTAGTGCATCTAAGCGGTATTTTTCACAACATATAGGTTAAGGAAAATGTTTTGTACAAAACATAGTATATGTTGTGAAAAATATTTATCATGTACCAAATCAGTAGAAATATCTGTTTTAGTACATCTAAGCGGTATTTTTCACAACATATGAGAATTAATGAAAATGTTTTGTACAAAACATATAGTTCACCTCACGTTTAATATAATGTATTGAAGGTGAGGTGTTTTATTTGCTAAAGAAAGATATTTCAGCAATTTTGCTGGCAGTTATATTTTGCATACTTGTCATTTACATAGTAATTTTTCCAAACGAATCCTTTAAAGCAGCGCAAGATGGCTTGCTGCTGTGGTTCAACGTGGTGCTTCCCTCTTTGCTGCCTTTTTTTATATGTGTGGAAATACTGATAGGTCTGGGTGTTGTCCGTCTCTTAGGAAGCTGCTTTCAAGCAATCATGCGACCGATTTTTAACATCCCAGGAGAAGGTGCCTTCGCCTTTTTCATGAGTATCGCCTCTGGCTATCCCGTCGGTGCTAAAATTACCGCATCTTTGCTGGAAAACAATCAATGCAGCTCCAAAGAGGCACAAAGGATGTTAAGTCTCTGCAGCACCTCTGGTCCATTATTTATCATAGGAGCTGTGGCAACTGGCATATTAAGTAGTCCAAAGCTCGGGCTGTTGCTGGCGTTATCCCATTATTTATCTGCAATATCCTCAGGACTGCTGATGTCCTTTTGGGGTGGGAAAAGGGGCATGCATAAAACAGCTGCTACTATTCTTTCGAACCGAGCCGCTATAAGTCCCCTAAAAAAAATGCTGGAATATAGAGAGAAAGATGGTCGTCCCTTTGGCATGCTGATGGGTGATGCAGTAAAAAATGGTATGAATCTTAATTTAATGATTGGTGGTTTTATAATATTATTCTCAGTTATCACATCAGTATTAAAAACCTCCGGTATATTATTGCTGCTTTCAAAATCCATCTGCTTGCTTCTTCCGTTTTTGAATTTAGATCCGCAAGCAGTATCAAGCTTATTTATTGGGCTTCTGGAGGTTACCAACGGTATTAAGGAATGTGCTCTTGTTGATATGCCCTTGATTTCTAAACTAATGCTTGTAAGCTTTATGATTGGTTTTGGTGGGTTATCTATAAATGCACAAGTATTAAGTGTAATATCAGGAGTAAAACTCAAATTTGGTATCTACTCCCTCATGAAGATTTTCCAAGGTATTGCAGCTTCAATTTTTACATACTTCCTTTTTGGCATAGTTGGTGCCGCACAAGCCTTTAACCCCTTTGATGCTATGAATGTATCATTATATATTAGGTACTTAAATACAAACTTTATAACTCGAATTGGTGATTCCATAATTAATTTATCTCTTGTTTTAGCAATTATGCTGCTCTTTGCTTTATGTAAAAATATGAAAAGAGCTAAGGTTTAAATAAACCTTAGCTCTTTTTGTTCTTTAATTCATCTCTATTTGTTTTAATTGTATTGTTTATGTTAGATGTATACTTTTCTAATTCAGCCAGTATATCATCTGCATATACCCTAGAGCCTAATCTGATCTTCTTTGCATCCTGCTGTGCAGATACTATAATCTCTCTCGCTTGTTCATTGGCTCTTTTTACAATTTCACTTTCCTCAATAAGACTAGATAACCTCTTATCAGCTTCTTGTCTCATTATTTCTGTTTCTTTTTCTGCTTCAACGATCATTCTTTGTCTTTCTTCTTTAATGCGCGAAAGCTTGTCTTCACATTCGTATCTGATACCTTCCGCTTCTTTCTTGGCTTCCATAAGGATCTTTTGTCTTTCTTCCTTAATCCACTGAGCCTGCTTAACCTCATCAGGAATTTTTATTCTAATATCCTTAATGATTTCCAAAAGTTCTTCTTTGTTTACCAAAACCTTTGAGGACAATGGTAGTGCATTGGCCTTGTCCAATATGTCTTCTAATGCATCCAGTAATAACATAACTTCCATGAACTAACCCCCTATATTAAATCTTTTTAGTAATTCCTCTCCAACTAAATCTGGAACCAAACCTTTAATGCAGCCTCCATTTTTAGCTACTTCCTTGACAATACTTGAGCTTAAATATGAGTATTTGCTATTCGTCATCATAAATACGGTTTCTACATCTTGGTTCAACTTACGGTTCATAAGAGCCATTTGCATTTCATACTCAAAGTCAGACACAGCCCTAAGACCTTTTATGATAACATGTGCATTTTTAAGTGTCATATAATCTATTAATAGTCCTGTAAAGCAATCTACCTCAACATTATCCAAACCTGCACAGCTAACTTTGAGCATTTCCATTCTCTCTTCTATTGTAAACATGTAGTTCTTACTCGAATTTCTCGAAACAACAACAATTACCTTATCAAAGGTTTTTGAAGCTCGGGTTATAATATCTAAATGTCCATTGGTAACTGGGTCAAAACTTCCCGGACAAACTGCAATTCTCAAGTTTCATTCCTCCAATATGTTTTGCACAAAGTGCAAAACATTTTCCTCTGTTCATATGTTGCTTAGCCGTCCTTCTAGGTTAAGCTATAAAAACTAAGCATCGTCTTACTGTATTTATTCTGCCTTGTTAGCTTCAATTTGCCGCTTATTTCAGGCATTTTATCTGTTAAATCATGCTCAACAACAATAATGCCATTATCTGTAAGCATACCGCTCTCAGAAATATGAACTAGAGCATTTTTTTCGAAGCCTTTTAAATAAGGCGGATCAATAAATATCACATCAAACTTCTTATTTTCATTAGAAAGCTTATTTATTGCATTTATGTAATCGGTATTAAAAACTTCTACTTTATCTGATATATTAAGCTTATCCAAATTTTTTTTAAGAATTTTTATACTATTGGCACTTTCGTCAATAAAAACAACACGTGCAGCTCCCCTGCTATATGCTTCTATCCCTATGCCTCCTGTACCTGCAAACAAATCTAAAAAAGCGCAGTCAATTAATCTTGTTCCCAGGATATTAAAGAGGGATTCCTTCACTCTGTCAGAGGTAGGTCTGATTTCTATACCCTCTATTTGTTCCAATTTTCTTCCTCTGAACTCACCTGAAATTACTCGCAAAAAAAAGCCCTCCCTTTCGACATTAATTCCATTTTATCACAAGTATAGTTGTTTGGAAACTTATATAAGCTTCTAATGTTGAAAAATATTTTTATTGCTTTGATATTGTCGAATTATGATATGCAAAACATTTTCCTTTGTTTATATTTCACTTTCAGATTTAGCATTTATTGTCTCAATTATTCCTGAATAAAAGAAATATAATCTGCGCAATATATTTCTAGGGATATTAGTTAACAAAAGTTGAGATCTTAAATCTCGACTTCAGCAGATTAAAATCTGCTAGACTAAATTCCCCATAGAGCTCTTCCTTCAATTTCTCCTCTCCCGATACTGGTGATTTTATCACCAGTATTTTTAATGTCGTGATATTCGAGGGCTGACCCATGTGTCAGCCCTCGAATATCACGACATTAAAAAAGAGCACTGACTTGCAGTGCTCTTTTTGTTTGATAATTATCTTCTTGTTGTTGTATTTGACATGTTTCTTTCAGCTTGCTCAATAAGTCTTCTAACCATTTCGCCGCCAACACTTCCGCATTCTCTAGCTGTTTTATCTCCATTGTAACCGCTGAAGTCTATACCAAATTCTGATGCGATTTGATCTCTAAAAGTTCTTAGAGCTTGTTTTGCTTCTGGAACTAGAGTTTGATTGCTATTACTTGAATTATTTCTTGCCATTATGTAGCACCTCCATTTAATTTTGTAGTATTAATTTGTCTTTTTTGCAACTTTTTAAACCATGTAATTTATAACCAAATATGCAAAAATAGACAGTTATAGAAGTGCTTGTATAATACGTTCTAATTCAATGCAATTTCTTCTAAAATTCTATTAAACCTTGCGTCTAATTCTTTTTTCATTCTTTTATATTCCGGCTCTTCCAGCTTTCCTGAATCATATAAATATTCAACGGCATCTCGCGACTCTTTTAATATTGCGGTATCATTTAAAATATCAGCAATTTTGAGCTCTGGCAGACCATGCTGCTTTTGTCCTAAAACCTCACCTGCGCCTCTTAGCTCTAAATCTTTTTCTGCAATATCAAAGCCATTTTCTGATTTAGTCATATATTTTAGTCTTTCATTGGCTATTTTACTGTGTGAATCAGAAACCAAAATGCAATAGGATTGATGTTCACCTCTGCCAACTCTTCCTCTAAGCTGATGCAGCTGCGCCAAACCAAAGCGGTCAGCATTTTCTATTGCCATTATCGTTGCATTTGGTATATTTACCCCTACTTCAATTACTGTTGTAGCGACAAGTATGTGTATTTTACCCAGTCGCATTTCATCCATAATCTGATTTTTTTCTTCTGATTTCATTTTACCGTGCAGCAGTCCGACCTTATAATCTTTGAAATATTCATTTTGGAGTTCGTCTCTATATTTTGTGGCAGAGTTTAAATCCAGCTTTTCTGATTCTTCAACTAAAGGGCATACAAAGTATGCTTGGCGACCTTGATCCAATTCTTTTTTTACAAAGCTATAAAATCTCTCTTTTTTGGCAGAATCAATAAAATAAGTCTCTATCTTTTTTCTGCCAGGTGGCAGTTCATCAATGATAGATACATCCAAATCTCCATAAAGTATTAGAGTCAAGGTTCGTGGTATTGGTGTTGCAGTCATTACTAATATATCAGGATGACTGCCCTTATCAGATAACACGGTTCTCTGTCTTACCCCAAACCTGTGCTGTTCATCCGTAATGACAAGACCAACTTTTGCAAATTCTACCTTATCCTGAATCAAGGCATGGGTTCCAATTACGATGTCGGCTTCATGATTTTTCAGTCTATTCAGTGCAGCCGCCTTTTCCTTGGCTGACATACTACCTTTTAGGAGTTCTATTCTTATACCAGTGCCCTCCAATAACTGCTTAAAGGTCAGATAATGCTGCTCTGCCAATATCTCAGTCGGAACCATCATCAAACTCTGATAACCGTCCTTGGCGCACTTATACATCCCTAAGAGTGCAACGATTGTCTTCCCTGAGCCAACATCCCCTTGGACTAGTCTGTTCATTGGCTTAGTTTTCTCCATGTCCTTAAATATTTCGTCAACTACCTTATGCTGTGCATTGGTCAGCTTAAATGGAAGTTTATTTAAAAAAGCTCTTTCGTCATATGTCTTAAAAGCTATTCCCTGCTCCTCAGAGCTATTCATTCTTTTTATGTGTATCAGGCCTGACTGCAGTATAAAAAGCTCTTCAAATTTAAACCTTTTAATAGCTAGCTCCATATTAAACATTGTTTCAGGAAAATGCATATTATTTACACAAAAATTGATTTCTGCAAGGTGATAGCGCTTCCTAAAATCCTCTGGGAAAATGTCGATCAACATACCCTCTGTATGTTCTATAGCTGTAAAAACAGCCTTCCTGATATCCTTATGGCTCAAGCCTTCTGTAAGCGGATACTCAGGAACAATACGCAAAAGATTCACGCTGCTGGCGCTAGAGGTTTTTTCAAATTCCGGAGATTCCATAATCAAGTCTCTACCCATTAGCTTTACCTTGCCATAAAAATAGAGTTCATCCCCTTTTTCTATCATGTTCTTGATAAAACGGTTATTAAACCAAGTAATATTCAGCTTTCCGGTCTCATCACTCACGGTCAGCTTTACAATCAATAGACCATTTCTGCTTTTGACTTCTACAGGCTTGGCATTCACTGTAGCCTTAATTGTATACTGATATTCTGGCACTAAGTCTATAATATCAGTAATTATACTTTTATCTTTGTACCCCCTGGGATAGTGGTAGAACAAATCCTCTACAGTTCTGATTCCAAGCTTATTAAATAGCTTGGATTTTGCTGGACCGATACCCTTTAAACTTTGTATTGGCATATTTTGAACATTCATTTGTATACCTCGTATATATTAGCATTTGTTAAAACAAATGCGTAACTTCAAATGAGTTACGCATTTTATATGTTTTGCAAGAAACATTTTACACGAATCAGAATGTGCAAAACATTTTCCTTAATTCATAATTTTGTTATCTTATTCAACTGAAACGATATAGAAATAAAGTGGCTGTCCTCCAAAATGCATATCAACCTCGCACTCCGGATAAGTTTCCTGTACATAAGCCGACAATGCCTCAGCATCTTCCTCGGTTGTTTCTTTGCCATAATATATAGATATAAGTGAAGAATCCTCATCAACCATATTATTTAGCAATTCTTTAAATACTTCAGGCACAGTTTCAGCAACGCTATTGATCTTGCCTTCAATTAAACCTAAAATATTGCCTTCTTCTATATTTATGTCATCATAAGTTGAGTTTCTTACTGCATAGGTTATCAAGCCTGTTTTTACGCTAGATATAGATTTTTCAATCTTCTTAGCATTATTATCAGTATCCTTATCAAAATCTAAAGCCATTAAAGCTGCAATGCCCTGAGGAATTGTTTTTGTTGGTGCAACCATAACATTTTTATTTGATAGTGATTTGGCCTGATTTGCAGCTAATATGATATTGCTGTTATTAGGAAGTATAATTATATTTTCTGCATTTATTCTATTAATGCTCTTTACTATATCTTCGGTGCTAGGATTCATGGTTTGTCCGCCTTCAATAATCTCATCTACCCCAAGATCTTTGAATATGCCTGCAATTCCTTCACCCATGGCTACTGCAACTACTCCATATTTCTGTGGAACAACTGGTGCAACCGGCACATCGACATGTAGTTCTCTATGCTGCTCTCTCATATTATCAATCTTTATTTTTGAAAGCTCCCCATGCTCCAATGCCATTTCCAATACCCTGCCAGGATTGTTCGTGTGAATGTGAACCTTTACAATTCCTGCGCCACCGACTACAACCTGTGAATCTCCCATATCCTTAAGGGATTCCTTATATTTTTCCAAATCTATTTTATCTGTTTTTATAAAATACTCAGTACAATAGCCAAAGGTAATGTCCTCAGTGCTAAAATATTCTTGAACCGCGGGCTGTCCGTCATCAGCATAACTTCCACCCTCAGCAAGCTCTAAAATTGAATTTGTTTTAAGCGAATATAACATTCCATCAAATATACATATAAGTCCTTTTCCGCCGGCATCAACAACTCCTGCATTCTTTAACACAGGCAGCATCTCCGGAGTCTTGTCCAATACTTCGTTAGCCTTATTGATGATCAATTCAAAAAATGCAATTAAATCAGTATGCTTATCTTTCTCTTTTATAGCGAATTCAGCTGTCTCTCTAATTACAGTTAATATAGTGCCCTCTGTAGGCTTCATAATCGCTTTGTAAGCGGTACTAGAACCTTCCATAAGGCTATCCGCTAATGCTGTAACATTTAGGCTCTTATGCTGCTTTACACCTTTTGCTAAGCCTCTGAATATTTGTGATAGAATAACCCCAGAGTTTCCTCTAGCGCCCATTAGTGTTCCATTTGCTGCAGCTTCAAAAACACTATGTATTTCAACATCCTTCAAACTGTTGATTTCCTTTACAGCAGAAGACATTGTCAAAGACATATTTGTTCCTGTGTCTCCATCAGGAACCGGAAATACATTAAGGGCATTTACCATGTGCTTATTGTTCTCTAAGCTGATTGCCCCGGAAATAATCATATTCTTTATTATATTACCATCTATTATATTCATATTTAACATGTAAACCTCCTTTGAAAAGTTATACTCTGACACCCTGTATATTTAAATTTACTCTTTTTACTTTTAATCCAGTTATGTTTTCCAAGGTATATTTTACCTTACTGATTATATTATCTGCAACAGTAGATATTTTGGTGCCGAATTTAACTATTACAAAAAGGTCCACTATTATATCTTCACCTTCAGTTGATATTTTTACGCCCTTGCTCAGGTTGTCTCTTCTTAAGAGCTCAACTAAACCAGCTTTGGCATTCTTCGATGACATACCTACTAAGCCGTAGCATTCAATTGTTGCAAGTCCTGCTATGTTGGCCAATACATCATCAGATATATGGATTTCTCCGAATTTATTGTTTAATTTTGCTGGCATATTATCTCCTCCTATTGGATTTTATTACAATTTTTTTCTTTATTTTATGTTTAATTAATTATATTTTATATTATAAATACATAATCTTCAACAAATAATATTATTTACTAATAAGTTTCGCACTAAACATTTTACATTTAATCAAAATGTAAAATGCATTTTCCCCTGTTCATAAGTCGCAAAAATCCACCTTTGATAATAAAAATCAGATGCTACATTGATTTGTATATGATAAATCTTTTTTTGGAACTTATATAATATTATATTATGGTATTTCAACTTTATTTCCACCTTAAAACGAATTTAGCAATATGCATATAAAATATTTCATTGTATGAATACAATTTTAAATGTTTTGTGCGCAATATTTCTTTTTGTATGATATAATGAATTTTGTTAATAATATTGCTTTGAAAAGCTATTAAATGTATTTGCAACATTTAGTTGCCAATTGCCAAGCATTGTGATATTATATTATTGTTTTAGTTGGATAGTCCGCTGTGAAGGAGGTGTATATACATGGCAAGAAATTGCGAAGTATGTGGAAAAGGTATGATTTCAGGAAATAAGGTAAGTCACTCAAATAGACATACTAGAAGAGTTTGGTTACCAAATATAAGAACAGTTAGAGCTATTGTTAATGGCACTCCAATGAGAGTTAATGCATGTACTAGATGCTTAAGATCAGGTAAGGTTCAAAGAGCAATATAATAAAAGCGCGTTTTCGCGCTTTTTATTATGTAAAGAAAGATTTATACTCTATTCAGTTTACCATCAAAGTTTTTTCGTAGTAAATAATTGAACTTATAAACTGCATTAACAATTTCGTTATGCGGTTTTTTTAATTTTAATACCTTAATAGATAAACCCCGGCACAAATCAAGCATATTGAGGAGAATATGATCCAGCCAATAAATGGCACTGTCACCGCCAGAAGTATTCCAATACCGGTGGCAAGAACTAATATGCCTATTACTTTCTTTCTTTTCCTAATACTCATATAAATTCCTCCAAATAATAAAGTGCTAATAGCTGGAATAGTAATAGATTATAAACAGCATGAATACTGTAGCAAAAACGAGTACCGTATAAAACAACCAATCGGGTGAAAACCTCGATATCAGCATGACTCCAAGAAACATAGCAAGAAGCCCGGTTTTCTTTCTGGATGTATATCTCATGCACCCGCCTTCCTTTCATATTTTACTTGCTTGGCTCAAATGAAAAAACTCTACACTATATCATACTCGTGTAGAGTTAAAAATGAGTCTGTCTATAAAATTAATCTTTAGATATTATTACAATCATATATCCAGTAGAAATGGTAAGCTCCGCTTCGCTTCCCGCGAATTTATTGCTTACCCCGTAGGGGTTTCCTATTTCCATTACAGCATTTTGCAGAGGATACAATACCCCAGTTATATTAATTCCCTCAACCTTACTGCTTAGCGGCAGAAGAGATAGTATATCACCCTTGCTTCCTTTCAGTCTTAAACCATCCTTCACTACATAAATTTCGTTGTTCTCATCTACTATGCAAGCTCTTTTGCCTTTATCTGCAGCCAGCCTGAGAATACTCACATTTCCTAAGGTATGATCAAATCTTGAACCTGTGGCTCCCAGAAGCAAAATTTCATCGTACTTTTCCATAGCGTATTCCAAACATATATGGGTGTCAGTTTTATCCTTATCTGAGCTGTATTTTAATATGGGAACATCTTTGCCAGTAAAGTATTCTATATATTCATCCTTTGAGGAATCCAGGTCTCCAATTATTATATCAGGAATTATACTCATATGGTATGCGTGCCTTGTGCCACCATCAGCGCATATTATATAATCTGCATTTGTGAGCTTTTCTTTCATAACAGCGTAATTCTCTATACTTCCATTGCAAATAATCGCAGCTTTCATTTCTATACCCTAACTGCTTCTTTCATTTTCTTTATCGCCATAGTAGGATCAGGAGCGTTGAATATTGCAGAGCCAGCCACGATTATATTCCCTCCGCAGCTTGTCACCTCAGCTATATTATCTATGCCAACTCCACCGTCTACCTGGATGTCTATATGTAAGCCTCTTTCTCTTATCATGCTGCGCAGCTTTTTTATCTTATCCAATGCAGAAGGTATAAATTTTTGGCCTCCAAAGCCAGGATTGACGCTCATAATTAGAACCATGTCCAAGTCCTCTAATACATAATCCAAAACATTTAGAGGTGTTGCCGGATTCAACGCTACGGCTGCCTTGCAGCCTTCCTTCTTGATCATCTGAATCAATCTGTGCAAATGTGTTGCAGCTTCAGCGTGGACTGTTATAATATCAGCTCCAGCCTCTGCAAAATCCTTAATATAATTTTCTGGAGCGCTTATCATCAGATGAACATCCAATACAAGGCTGCTGACCTTCTTCAAGCTCTTTACCACAGGTGCTCCTATGGTGATATTTGGGACAAAATGCCCGTCCATTACATCTATATGCAGCAGCTCAGCTCCTGCCTGCTCAATCATCTTTATGTCTCTTTCAAGATTTGCAAAATCCGCAGAAAGAATAGATGGTGCTAATTTTATCATTTGTACCTCCTAATTGCCTTTAGCTCTTTTAACAAGCTCAAGTAGTATTCATATCTCATTACTGAAATTTCACCCCGTTGCAAAGCTTCCTTGACGCCGCATTGTGGTTCACTGTCATGCAGGCATCTTGCAAATTTGCAGTCTATATGTCTTAGAAACTCAGGAAATAACTCCTGAAGCATCTCCGGTTCAATATTACTCAGCTCTAAGGAAGTAAAGCCCGGTGTATCCGCTACTCTTCCGCCCATATTTAGATTGATAAGCTCTGCATGCCTGGTCGTATGAGTACCTCTATCAATCTTCTTGCTCAAATCACCAATTTTCAGCATTAGGCCTTCTTGAACAAGGTTAAGAAGGGATGACTTCCCAGCACCAGACGGTCCTGCAAATACAGTAGTTTTATCCTTTAACGCTAATTTAAGATCTTCTATTCCAATAAGCTTCTTTGTGCTAGTTGTTAATACCTTATAAGGTATGCTCTGAAGCATTTCCATAACTGTCTTATAATCCTGATTTTCATCAAGGTCAATTTTGTTTATGCATACTACAATATTTAATCCAACCTGTTCAGCATAAATCAAAAACTTTTGCAGTAAAACCATATTTATATCAGGACTTTTGGCAGCGAAAACAACCATTACCTGATCTACGTTGGCAATTGCTGGTCTTATCATTTCATTTGACCTAGGGTGAATATCCAGAACATAACCCTTAAGTGAGACATCATCAGCCTCTATATCAACTACATCCCCAACTAGTGGTGAAATATCCATAAGCCTGAACTTGCCTCTTGCACGACATTCATAAATTACTTCCCCGGTATCAACATAATAAAATCCGCCGATGCCTTTGGTAATGACACCTGTTTTCATAGAATAACTCCTCTTTTATTTAAAATCATACTCCACACTTTCGTCAAATATTCCATCAATGTATATTTCGAATGTTACCTTTCCATGCCCTGATATAGGAATTTCTAAAGGACTCTCCGATGAAGCATGGAAGGCTTCATGGATGCGTTCGATTATGTTATTTTGTACTTTTTGTACGACTACCTTCATTCTGTCTTTACCTTCAGGTAGCGGAACCGACAACAAAAGCGGAACATTATTGCTGCTGTCCTTGCCTTTGCTTATTGTAAAATCAACGACACCTTTTCTACTAACTTCAGTACCTGGAATAATGCTTTGTGTTATTATTGTGTCCTTTTGATATAAGCTGCTGCTTTCATATGTTGTATTTCCTAATATTAAATCCTTTACAATTAAATCTGACTTAACCGTTTCTATGTTCTTGCCAATATAATTTGGCATTAAAAACTTCTCTGGCCCCATGCTTATTACATAATCAACAACTGTACCCTCATCAACCTGTGAATTTGCAACAATGCTCTGCTCAATTACAATGGCGTTTGGATACTCACTATATTTCTGATCAACCTTTCCTTCAACCAAGCCTTCTTTTTCTAATAACAAATCTACCTTATCGTAACTTTGACCAATTAAAGAAGGAACTACTACCTTTCTAGGACCTTCACTGATTGTAACTCTGACAGGGTTGATAATCTTATTTTTTTGGTTGGCTTTTGGGTCCTGCATGATAATCAATCCTGCAGCAACATCCTTATTGGGTACTCTGTCCGATACTTCCATCTCTAATCCTACATCTTTGAGCTTTTGAATAGCTTGCTCCTCTGTAAGATTAGCTAAATCAGGTACTACCGCTTCCTTTACACTAAAGAAATTGACTAAACCAAGTATAAGACCGCCGACCACCAATGCAAGTATTAAACCGCCTACAATAGCCAATATGGTCATCTTAGTATGCTTTTTCTTATTTTCTACTCTTGGCGCTTCCTCATCAACCACATTATATTGTCTGCCGCTATTTTCAAATACACTCTTTTGTGTCCCTGAAAAATCAGGTCCTATTTGATCAAGCTTAATGGATTTTAATACTTGTGTATTTTCATTTGTATACTTATTTCTTTTTACAAAATCTCCGTTAGGCATAACAAGAGATTGTCTTAAATCGCTTATAATTTCTGACATACTGTTATATCTATTATTAACATCCTTATCCATGCACTTTAAGATAATATCATTAATACTTTTAGGTATCTTGGGATTGATATCAGAAGGTCTTACCGGTTCTTCCTGTATATGCTTCAAAGCAACTGCAATAGGTGACTCTCCTTCAAAGGGCAATCTGCCGGTAAGCATTTCATACATAACAACACCTAAGGAGTATATATCAGATTTCTCATCGGTATATCCGCCTCTAGCTTGCTCAGGCGAAAAATAATGAACAGAACCTATAACATTTCCTGTATTGGTAATGGTACTTGAGGAAACAGCGCGGGCTATTCCAAAATCCGTAACCTTTACAGAGTTGTCCTCTTTGATTAAAATATTGTGAGACTTTATATCCCTATGCACAATATGATTTTTATGCGCATGCTCTAGGGCTGAAGATATCTGTATTGCTATATTTGTAGCAAAATCCACACCAATTGAGCCCTTTTGCCTTATTAAATCCTTTAGTGTCTGTCCTTTAATATATTCCATAACAATATAATAAATATTGTCTTCCATACCAACGTCATATATACCAACAATGTTTGGGTGTGACAAGCTTGCTGCGGCTTGAGATTCTCGTTTGAACTTCTTTACAAATTCCTCGTCTTCAGTAAACTCCGCCCTAAGTATCTTAACTGCAACAAAACGATTCAACAGCCTGCATGTAGCCTTATAAACCAAGGCCATTCCACCGCCGCCTATTTTTTCTAATATCTCATATCTATTGCCTAAGACCTTACCTATCATTACTATCACCGTCCTTGTCATTATGAATAACTACAACGGTAATATTATCAAAGCCGCCGTTTTCCTTGGCTTTTAAGATCAAATTATCACAAGCTAAATCTACATCCTTGGCAGACAGTACAATTTTCATTATTTCATTATCTTCTATAAGATTTGATAACCCATCCGAACATAATAATACATAATCACCCTGAACCATTTCATGCTTGCCCAAGTCAGCTTCAATATTATACTCAGTACCCAAAGCCCTTGTAATGATGTTTTTCTGTGGGTGGCTGACAGCCTCTTCCGGCTTAATGGTACCCTGCTTAACCAGCTCCGCAACTAGGGAATGGTCTTCAGTTATCTTTGTAATTTCATTCTTCCTAATTATATAAATTCTACTGTCTCCAACATGTCCATAAAAAAGAGTGTTCTCTTTTATAAGTATCATGGATAAGGTTGTTCCCATACCGATAAATTCACTATTCAAAAGTGATTTCTTATATATACAATCATTACTATAACGTATTGCTTCTCTTATTAAATCAAATATTTGTTCTTCTGGTGTACCTTTTTCAAGTAGAACATTTATATGCTTTTCTTTTATAAACTCGACAATTTCATTAACAGCCATTGAGCTTGCCACTTCTCCTGCATTACGGCCACCCATTCCATCAGCTACAACACATAGATATAAATCTGCTTCTGGATTTTTAATTTTTAGCAAGTCATTCAATTTCAAACACAAAAAATCATCTTCATTGACCTTTCTAACCAAGCCTATATCGCTTTTGCCTGCTGACCTCATCCAATCACCTCAAATATATTTGTATTTTATACAAAATAATATAACACTCACCTATTTTCGACAGTATACCAAAAAATCCTTTTTTATTAGGATATATATGTTTCGTACGAATCATCTTACATAGAATTTATATAGTGCGAAACAATTTCCCTATTCACGACCTATATAAAATCACCTATTTGCCATATTGTTTTCTGAGCTGACCACAAGCCGCATTAATATCGCTTCCTAATTCTCTACGCACTGTCACTTCAATACCATGATTTTCTAATATATTTTTAAACTTATCTATAGATGCTTTGTTTGCCTTTTCAAAAACCTTTTCCTCAACCTTATTAATTGGTATCAGATTTACATGGCAAAGCATTCCTTTGATTAGCTTTGATAACTTTTGCGCACTTTCCTCATTGTCATTTATATCCTTAATCATTGCGTACTCAAAGGTAATTCTTCTATTGGTCCTCTTTATGTAAATTTTACATGCATCAATAAGCTCTTCAATCTTATACTTTTTATTTATTGGCATAAGAGTATTTCTTGTGACATTATCCGCTGCATGAAGTGAAATTGCCAGTGTACACTGGAAATCTTCTTCTGCAAATTCAAGTATTTTAGGCACCAAGCCTGAAGTTGATATGGTTATATGTCTTTGTCCAACATTCATACCCTTTTGATTATTAACAGTTCTCAGGAATTTTATAACCTCTTTGTAATTATCAAAGGGCTCCCCTGTTCCCATCAGTACAATATTTGATATACGTTCTCCTATATCACGACTTACAGCCATCACCTCTTCAAGCATTTCCCCGCTGGTCATATGCCTTGTAAGCCCGCCAATGGCAGATGCACAAAAAGCACAATCCATGCGACAGCCTACTTGAGTAGAGATGCAAATGGTTTTACCGTAGGCGTATTCCATCAGCACACACTCCACCGAATTGCCATCCTCTAGCTTTAGAAGGTACTTCCGGGTATTATCCTCCTTGGATATCAGCCCTACCTCAATCTCCGCACGTCCAATATATAAATCCTGTTTAAGCTTATTTATTAAATCCTTCGATAGATTGGTCATCTGATCAAAGGTCTCGACATCTTTATAAATCCATTCAAAAATTTGACCTGCACGAAACTTGGGCAGATTATTTTGAACGACATAGCTTTCTAACTCTTGTAATGTGAAATCTTTAATATTTTTCTTTTGTTCCATACACTTCCTACTTCCTTCTTAACCGTGCTATGAAAAAGCCGTCTATACCATGTATATTAGGAAAAATTTCAACATAGCCCTTCGTTTTTGTATTTGACTCTAAATTCTCTGGTAAAAGCTTTGATAAATCTTCTAAGTAGAAATCCTCTCTGTTTTTCAAGAAGGACTCAACTACCTTTAAATTCTCGCTTTTATTTATAGTGCAGGTGCTATATACCAAAACTCCTTTGGGCTTAACGTACTCTGCAGCCTTACTTAGCATTTGCTGCTGCAGCTTATTAAGCTCATCAAAATTATCAGCTGTTTTTTTAAGCTTCATATCAGGCTTACGGCGAAGTACCCCTAATCCACTGCAGGGCGCATCCAAAAGAACTTTATCCGCCTTGCCTATCAGCTTGCGATCTAACTCTTTTGCATCAAAAATCTCTGTTTCAACAATACTAATTCCAAGTCTTTTGCAGTTATGCTGAATTAGATCAAGCTTATGCTGATAAACATCTCTTGCTATTATTCTGCCCTTATTGTCCATAAGCTCTGCAGCATGAGTTGCTTTCCCGCCTGGAGCACTGCAAATATCGATTACCAGGTCACCGGGTTTTGGATCTAATGCATGACCTACAAGAATTGAGCTTTCATCTTGTATCTGATATAATCCTTGCTTAAAGGATGACTTGTTTTCGATAGCTGAGGTTCCCTTAATATATAATGCCTCTTTATTATATAGGCTATCACCATATTCAATGTCTTCTTGGTCCAGTATTTTCATTAGCGCTTCTTTATCAATTTTTAGCCTATTTACTCTTATGGTGAAATTAGGCACCTTATTATTCGCAATTAAAAGCTGCTCTGTGAATTCGAAGCCGAATTCCCCAAGCCATTTCTCTACGATCCACATTGGGTGAGAGTAAACAACAGATAGATATTTATTGGGTTCCTTTGCCTTATCAGGAAACTGTATATTTTCTTTATTCCGACTTACATTTCTAAGAACTGCGTTTATGAATTTTACAGTTCCTTCATTTGAGTATTTACGGGCTAAATTAGCTCCTTCATTACACACAGCAGAATCAGGAATTCTATCTAAATACATGATTTGATAGATTCCAGTCCTTAATATATCCTCAATATATTTGTCCAGCTTACTCATATTCATTTTCACAAACTGTCCAGCAATATAATCAAGCTTAATTAAGTTCTTAAGAGTACCATTTACAATTTCAGTAACTAAGGCTTTGTCCACTCTGCTTAATTTACTATGCTCTAGACCCTGCTTTAAGGCAATATTTGAATATGCCTTTTCACGAAGCACTTTATCAAGTATAATTACCGCCGTCTCTCTTGCATTTATTGAATTTTCCATTTGTACACACTCCATATTATTCGTTATGTATTTATATAATATCAAAGGAATGCAAGTCAGAGCTCTGCATTCCTTTAAGTCCTATTCATCAATTTAATCTCGTCTTCCTCTTAAAATCAGCAGTCTTAGCAGCTGCATTACTGCAACTATGGTTGCTGCTAAATAAGTTAAGGCAGCAGCACTTAACACCTTTTTTGCCGGTCCTACCTCATCTGCAGGAACCAAATTATAATCTGTAAGCATTGCAATAGCTCTGCTGCTTGCATTGTATTCTACTGGAAGTGTAATAAGCTGAAACAAAACTGCTGCTGAAAAAAACAATATGCCTATATCAATTAATCCAGTGAAGCCAAAGAATAATCCTGCAAGCACCAAAATCCATGAAAGTTGTGATCCAATGGATGCGATTGGCGCGATTGTATTTCTTACAGTTAAAGGTATATAAGCTTCCTGATGCTGAACAGCGTGACCACATTCATGAGCAGCGACCCCTACAGAAGCAAGTGAGTTACCGTTATAAACTGCATTTGATAATCTTAAAATTCTTTTTCTGGGGTCATAATGATCTGTCAAGTTCCCATTTATAAGTTCTATTGGAAGATCTTGCAATCCATGTTTATCTAAAATTATACGTGCAACTTGATAGCCTGTATATCCATTGCTGTTTCTAACCCTTAAATATGTATTAAAGGTAGAATTGATTTTGCTTTGAGCATAAGCTGCAAATATAATTGCCGGTAACAGTATAATAAATGTAGGGTCAAATAATCCATATCCAAACATAAATTTATACCTCCTACAAAAGCATCGTATTCATATCTATATCGTGTCCTCTTAAATAGGCTTCCACGCCCATTCTTTTTTCATTCTCAAACTGAAGTTCTGTAATCTTAATAAAGCCCTTGGCGCAGCTCACTAATATATAATCCTTACCTATTTCTTTTATTTTGCCAGCATCAGTATTTATTGTATTTTCATCAAAAATCTCGCTGTTTAAAATCTTGAATTTTTTGTTCATATGAGTACTATAAGCACCTGGCCATGGATAAGTACCTCTAATCAGGTTGTAAATTTCTCTGGCTGATTTCGTCCAATCTATTTTTCCGGTATTTTTCTTAAGCATAGGAGCATAGGTATGAAGCTCATGGTCTTGAGGCGTTCTAGGTGCAGTGCCTCGCGCTACAAGCTCTAAGGTTTCTATCAATGCTTCCGCACCTACAATTGACATTTTATTGTGTAAGGTCTCATAGGTGTCTTTATCTGAAATATCAAATTCCCTTTTTATTATCATATCCCCAGTATCTAAACCCTTGTCCATATACATCGTGGTGACACCTGTAGTCTTATCACCCTTAATTATACTCCACTGTATAGGGCCAGCTCCTCTGTATTTGGGCAAAAGGGACCCATGGACATTGATGCAACCCTTTGAGGGTATGTCTAATATTGCCTGAGATAAAAGCTGTCCAAAAGCAACTACAACGATGACCTCCGGAGCAAGCTCCCTCAGCTTCTCAACGAATTCTGGTGTTTTTACCTTTTCAGGCTGAAATACGGGTATGTCATATTTTTCTGCCAGCAGCTTTACGGGGGGTGGTGTCAATTTGTTGCCCCTACCCTTTGCTCTGTCAGGCTGCGTTATAACACCAACAACGTGATGCTTATTATCAATCAAAGTCTGTAAACAAGGTACAGCAAAATCTGGTGTGCCCATAAAAACAACTCTCATCTATTGTTCACCCTTTCAGCGATGCCCTTATTTTTTTTCTAGTTTATAATCAGCAATAACCTTATCAATAAATAAAATTCCATTTAGGTGATCTATTTCATGACAAAATGCTCTTGCCAGAAGATCTGTGCCACTTATTTCAAAGGTCTCTCCATGCCTATTCTGAGCTCTTACAATTACTTTCTTAGGTCTGCATACTGCCCCATTTTTGCCTGGCAGACTTAAACAGCCTTCCTCGTCTATTTCTTCCCCGCCTTCAAAGACTATTACAGGATTGATTAACTCAATTAAACCTTCCCCAATATCTACAACAGCGATTCTACGCAGCACTCCTACCTGTGGAGCTGCTAGTCCCACACCGTCTGCCTCATACATGGTGTCTTTCATATCATCTAGCAAAGTTAATATCCTGTCATCTATAACTTCAACTTTTTTTGAGATCTTTCTTAAAATTTCATCATCATCTTTTCTTATAGTTCGTATTGCCACTTTAACCTCTCCTTCTTTAATTAAATAATTACAAGCCTTTTATATTATACATTATTTTGGGGGTTTATATGATGTATTATTGACTTTATAGCATATTATTAGGGTTTATATCAATACTCAAGTT
>JARBUB010000201.1 GCA_029239905.1 Clostridia bacterium | reverse complement strand
GCTAGCAATTTGCCTGCTTCCATTGGTATAACGCCCAGAGTGCTTATAATAGAAGCGACGATAAAGCCTAGTACAAACCATGGGAATACTTTTGATAGAGAAAAGGTTGAATGCTGTGATGTTTTTCTATGTGTATATATTGCTAAAAATAAGGTTATGGGAATTATCATTAATGTTCGAGTCAACTTTACTATAGTAGCCAAGCTCCCTGCAGCATCGCTATAAGAATATCCTGCAGCAACTACGGAAGAGGTGTCATTAATAGCGGTACCTGCCCATATTCCAAAGCCGATATCACTCATATGAACCAAATGACCAATAGCAGGAAATATAAATACTGCAGCTACATTAAACAAAAATATAGTTGAAATTGAATAAGCAATTTCTTTATCCTCAGCGTTTATTACCGGTGCTGTCGCCGCTATAGCAGAGCCGCCGCAAATTGCAGTGCCTACACCTATAAGGGTTGCGATATTACCCTGCAGCTTCAAGGCGCGTCCAACCAGCCACGCTGTTATAAAGGCTGCTGTTAGAGTGAAAAGCATAACCAACAAGCTTTGACTACCTACTTTTATAACGTTATACAGGTTCATCTCAAAACCAAGCAGTATTATCGCAGCCTGCAAGAGCTTCTTAGATGTAAATTTTAGTCCTTCGTTGAATACAGCTGGCCTTTTCCAAAAGGCAACAATAATGCCTATGAGTATACCAAACACCGGACCACCCATAATAGGAAATAATTTGCCCAGATACCAAGCAGGTAGTGCTATAGCAAAAGCCAACACTATGCCTGCAAACATTTTTTTGAATTTTAAATTATTCATAGTAAACCTCCAATAGTTACTAATACAGTATCATTTACTTTGAATTATGTAAATACAAATTTTACAAGTTAGTTGAATAACTAATAGAGGTGTTATATGCAAATAATAAAAAAGTATTAATTTCTTAAGGAGATGAACTATGTGTAAAGACGCAAAAGTTCTATTGCTTGTAAATACTTTATTTACCTTTGCTATGGGACTTTCTAATATTTTTGTAAATGTGTTCTTTTGGAAACAGACCAATGACTTCAAAGTAATAGTGGTATATAACATGATGCACTATATAGTTATACCCATCATATTTATTTTTGCGGGTATAATTGCAAAAACAAAGAACGGCATATGGCCTTTAAGGTTTGGGCTGCTGGCTTATGCTTTATTTTTTGGTGTAATTCTGTTAGTCGGAGGTAAGGGTACAGGTTATATATATGCATTAGGCGTTATTCATGGGATTGGATCAGGTTTTTATTGGTTGGCTTTTAACACCCTATGCTTTGATTTTACAGGAGTCAACAATAGAGACAGCTTTAATGGCTTTAATGGAAGCTGTTCAGGTATCGCAATGGCAGCAGCACCAATAACCTCAGCTTATATCATCAGCATGTTTGAGGGAAGTACTGGCTATAACGTTGTTTTTGCTATAACCTTAGTGATTTTTTTAATTCTGATATTTATAAGCCTGACTCTGAGATGTAAGAACTATGCAGGCAAATTAAACTATAAAAAAGCTTTTTTAGGCAACTGCGAGGAATGGAGGACTATCAGAAAAAGTACAGCGCTTTGGGGCTTTAGAGATGTAATAATAGTCTTTATAATTAACATACTTATAATAGAGAATACAAAAAGTGAATTGTCTTTGGGTCAGCTTACACTGATTGCATCCTCGTTATCCTCTGCGACCTATATATTTGTCCAAAGGGTTGTGAAACCTCCTAGGCGAAGGCTTTCTATAATGATTGGGAGCATTGGATCCTTTTTTGCAATCCTAGGCTTGGCAGTAGAAGTTAAATATATAACTTTATTGTTATATGTAGTATTGGACGCGCTATTTATACCATTTTTCATGATACAACTGAGTTCCTCTACATATAATGTTATAAACCGTGCCCATGATGAGGATATGAGAATAGAATATATGATAAATAGAGATTTAATGCTGAACTTAGGCCGGATAATAAGTGGGGGGATATTACTGATACTGCTGAATATTACGACAAATCCTTCCGTTCTCCAGTGGTATTTACTTTTTTTAGGCTTTGCGCCGATGGCATCGGCATACTTTCTCTGTAAGCTAAAGAAGGTATTGCTGGGGGATAGTAGTCAATAGTATAATTAGAAAATAGTATTAGTGAAAAGTCTTAGATCTAAGGCTTTTCAGAGTATGTAAGAATGATGGTGAATGTATGATCAAAGAGATGTCAAGAGCGGAATATAGCAAAGCTTATGGATTTATCAGGCAGGACAACGCGAGGAACTACTTTATGAGATTAGGCTTTGAGGCTGATAAACCAGTCTACGAGAGTATTATTGGTGAATTAAGCGATAAAGGTGAGCTAAAGGCTGTCTTGTTGAAAAGACTGTCAGGAAACTTGCAGTTTTATGCCAAGGGAGAATTTGATGTGGAGGGCTTTTCTGCATGTATTTCTGATATGGAGTACAATTCCTTGATATCTCCAAGAAGCTACTGTGATAAGTTCTTAGAGAACGGCCTTTTTTCTAAATATGAAGAGGGAGCAATAATTGCCAAACTGGATAGGCGGGGTATAGACCAGTGTGAGCAATATCCTGAAGTAGAACCATTAAGACTAGAGGACTTAGACCAGGTAGTAGAGCTTTACAAGAAGATATTTTCATCCTTCAGCTCAAAGGAAGTCATGGAGAAAAGGCTGAAAAGCGGCAGAGGACGTGGACTGTGCATACGTCACCAGGAAAAAGTAGTTAGTGTAGTACAAAGTGAGTTTGAAGAATCAGATTCAGCATTGATTGTTGGAGTAGGAACAGCGGTGGATTTTCAAGGAAAAGGATTAGCTACCAAGTGTTTGAAAGCAATGTGCAAACAGCTTGCACAGGAGGGCAAGGATTTATTTCTTCAATATGATAATATGGATGCAGGCAGGATATATGAGAACTTGGGCTTTAAACCTATAGATCAGGTCAGATATTATAAAAGGTGAAGGAATTAATTCCTTCACCTTTATTGTTGCATTCTTATTGGCCCTTTTTATTTCTTACATAGATGTGCTTAACCTTGCTGTTGTTGGTATCTCTTTCATCAATCTCAAACTGCTTTAAATTTCTTATAAGAGGTGTAAGCTTGGAAAAGCCATAATTACGAGCATCAAAGTCTGGCTGCTTCTTCTGAATTAGATTACCCACCTCAGCAAGGAACGCCCAGCCTTCTTCATCCGCTATATCGTTAATTGTATTGGATATAACTGAGATGATTTCACTTCCAATCTTTATGATTCCATCATTGGATTGCTTAGGAGTAGTATCGTCCTTTTGCTTCTCGATATTATCATCCTTGCGAACATTGCTGCTGCCTATAATCTCTATGTAAGTAAACTTATCACAGGCAACGATGAAGGGGTTAGGGGTTTTTCTTTCACCAATGCCAAAAACCTTCATGCCAGCTTCTCTTAATCTAATAGCAAGCCTCGTAAAATCGCTATCGCTGGAAATAATACAAAAGCCTTCTACCTTGTCGGAGTACAATATATCCATTGCATCAATGATCATGGCTGAATCGGAAGAGCTCTTTCCACTTGTATAGCTGTATTGTTGAATTGGGGTAATAGCATTAACCAACAATACATTTTTCCAACCGGTAACATTAGGCTTTGTCCAATCTCCATATATTCTCTTTATAGTTGGACTTCCATAGGTTGCAATTTCTTCCATGATACCCTTCACATTGGCATGAGGTACGTTTTCTGCATCAATAAGTACTGCAAGCCTTAGTTCATTTGTTTCCATTATATAAGACCCTCCCTTGATTTATCTCGATTTTCTATGTATTTAAGTTCCTTTCTCATTATAATGCCATCCTCATAATATGGCTTTCCGACGTTATAATAGAAAAATTCCTCTAAAATATCTATTTCTTTAAAACCATTGCTTGTGTAGATTTTTCTTGCATTAGCCCATTTTTCTGAAACCAGCAATACAATAGACTCTACATTAGAAAGCTTGTGGGTTATATGGTTGACAAACTCATTAAACATTGTCTTACCAAGTCCAAAACTGCGATAATCAGGATTTAGTCCCATGGATGAAATATAAATTTCTTTGCCAAAGGATTTATGACGATTTTTAATTGAATGTCCAAGAGTGAATAGATCCTTAGAAAATGTATTTACTCTTTCCCACAGCTCTGAGCAAATGTACCCAATGATTTCTCCATCACATTCCATTACTCTGAAGCCATCAGGAAATGTAGTTATCCTTTCAGTAAATACATTTCGATCCTCACAAATTACTTCGGAAAATGAAGCATGCTCAATTTTCATTATACTAGATATATCGGCCATATTGGCGTTTCTATAAGTTATTTTACTGTTTTTCATTTGTATACCTGACCTTTATTAAACGATGTCATTTAAAATTAGTATTTACCTATCTGCATCTGCAAATAAGTAGATTATAAGACTAATTAATGCAACAATGATGGATAGGTTGAAAATTAAGTTAACATGTTCATATCCAATTTCCCCAAAACCAATACTAATAATGCCGCCATTATCAAAACGAGATAAGACTAAACATAGTAGAATTGTTAAAATTAGAACCGCAAATGAGGACTGTTTAAGATATTCGTAGTTTTTATTTCTCACAATAGCAATGCTTATGAATATAAGTGAAACAAAAAATAAATAAAACATCAGTAAACCTCCTGCAGTATGATTATAAGTCCAAATACATTGTCTTGTTTAACTCTTTAAACCCTTTGTTTGAGTAAAAACTAGCTGCATTTGCATTAAAAGAATAGACCTTTAATTCAATTCTATTGATTTCTTTGCTCTTTGTCCATTCAAACACCTTATTTAATAACAAAGCGCCTATATGATGATTTTGGTATTCACGTTTTACTGCAATGTTATCTAATTGAACCCACTCTCTTCTTTTAATCACAGGGAAGCTTGAGGATTTTAATATATAACATTCTGCAAAGCCAAGGACCTTTGATTCTGATTCTGCAACGATGATGGTTTTGGTGTTATCCTCAATAATCTCTGACAAGTATTCTTTTGCTCTAGGTATGTTATCAGGTTTGACGAAAAGCTCAGGATGATTGTCTCTATGATATTCGTCAAGCTCTTCATAAATTATACATAAATCCTCGTAATCGTCCATGGATACTTCCCTAATAGTTATATTCATATAAATTCCTCCTATTTAAGCAATATAGGTTGGATCCAATGATTCAACCTGCCACCTGTTATCCTTATATGCTAAAGTGCAAATAAATCCACCAGCACCCAAACCGGATACATGATAAGATACCTCCAAAATAGCTTTCTCATTGGTAATCTCTATAACTTCGTCGATTGCCAGCAGAATTCCTCCACGCAAGTCCTTCCTAAAGGGGGTACATAAGCCAAGTCTTTTGAGCT
>JARBUB010000200.1 GCA_029239905.1 Clostridia bacterium | reverse complement strand
TTCATCCACAGTCGTAACGATGTTATGAAATTTTTAAGTGCTGAGGCCTTAGAAAAAACTACTATAATAACAAAGGAATTTAGCGAATCCATTGTAAACTCAGCAGTATTTCCAGTTGAAAGAAAGATTCCAGATAACATGAAAAAGGAATTAGATAAATACTTTGGTAAAGAACTTGAAAAAGAGGATGCAGTTAAGTAATGGACAAGCTCATTTTGTAGTATGACTTTGTAAAGAGACTTGACTTGAACTTAGGAGTTGTCTCAAAATAAAAGTAATTTCTATTTTGAGACAACCTCTATTTAAAAATTCTGTATAACATACAACTATTTCTCTCCAAAACATTTAGTCTATATTTAGTAAAAAGCTCCTTTACTTATGGTACAGTTCACCGTAACAGTTATAGCGTAGACTTTTTTAGTTGCTACCAAAAATACTATAGTCGTACACTCATTGAGCTAAGCCATCCTTTATTACAAACTCTAAAAGCAAAATTTTCACCTAGTTGCTTAAACAATTATTTTCATTTATTAGAGACTTACCCTTCCTAAGATCTACAATTATAAAAACTTCATAGTTCTTACAGCTGATCTTAAAAAGGCTGCTGTTAAAAATGCCATAAATATTGCTGCGACTAATAAGGTCAAATGAATAGCGACACTGTTAAGAACTATACCATAAATCAAGGCTCCAAAAGGAGTTCCTCCTCTGGAAATTAAACTGACCATGGAAAGTACACGGGACATGTATCCATTGGGAGTCTCTCTTTGTATGTAGGTCTGTACTGGTATAGTGATTATCATAATTGATGCACTAAGCAGACAAAGTACACCTGCCAATAAAATGAAATAAGAAACTGACCCATTTCCTAGTTTATATAAAATATTGGGAAATAAAATACTAGAAAACATAAACATACTAACCACCAGCAAGATACACCCAATCTTAAGGGGTCTTATATTGTTTTTTTCTTTTCCAAAAACTGAGCCAACCATTATACTTCCTATAAAAACACCTAATATGACTATGGCTTGCAAATAACCATATTGTGTGTCAGAGTACGATAATTGGGTTTTGAAAAGCAGTGGCAATACAACTTTAATGAGCGGCTGAACCACAAAATAAATAGCAAGAAAAAAATAACATAACCTACGGATTATCTCATTATCCATGATAAATTTAAAGCCTTCAATGATATCCTCAGTAACGCCAGATATCCCTCCTACTAACTTATGTTTAATGTAAGTGTACCGGATCATCATTTCGCAGATTGCTGATAGCAAAAATGAAACTCCATTAACTAAGAACACTGTGGTAATGCCATACTTTCCATATATCAAAGTGCCTATTATAGGTCCTAGCATAAAGGATAGACTTTTGATAGCCGTAACAATAGAGTTTGTCTCTCCCAGCTTATCTTCTGAAGCAAGCTCTGTCATCATACCTCTGGTTGCAGGATCAAATAGACCGTTCATCAGAGATATAATTATCTGTACTGCCATCAATAATCCTATGTTCATTCTGCCAGCATATGCTAGTAAGGCTAAAGCCAACACTACTGTTCCACTTACAAAATCTGTAACAACCATAATAGTTTTTCTGTTTACTCTGTCGCCAAGTACTCCAGCAAAGGGAGATACAATAAGGGAGGGCAGCAAGGATAGGAAGGATAAAATTCCTACCATTGCTGCTGAACCACCGATATCTAAAACATATAGTGGTATAATCATTGTTTGTACTCCTGTTCCCGCATCGGATATCAATCTTCCCATAAGAAACAAGGAAAAATTCATATTAAAGGACTTCTTTTTACTCATGCTTGTCCTCTCCTAATATTTCAATATAACCTTCAGTGCCGTTCACTCTGATGCGAAGTCCATCTTTTATAATTTCTGTAACTTTTTCAATTCCTACTACCGCCGGAATACCATATTCACGAGCAACTACTGAGCCATGGGTCATCATCCCTCCAACCTCAGTAATTAGTCCAACTGCAGAAGTAAATAACGGAGTCCATGCAGGATCAGTATATGGTGCAACTAAAATCTCCCCCGGATTAAGCTTTGCATCCTCCAATTTAAGAATAACTCTGGCAACACCTTCCACCATTCCGGCAGATACTGGTGTTCCAATAAGTGCACCTTCCGGAGCCTTTACTTTACGCTGTTTGCCTGTAATAATTTCCCCTTCTCCTGTCATAACCCTTGGCGGATTCCTTTTTTCATTAAGCTCCAGCTGTTTTTTTCTTTCTTCTACTATCTCCTGTACTTTTTCCAAATAAGAGTTTTCTATAGCTGCTACCAATTCCTCCAGGGTTAAGTAATAAACATCCTGCTCCTGTTTTAATACTCCTTTTTCCACAAGGCCTCTTGCTTCCTCTAAAATAGCATCTTTATATATGTCCAATACTCTAACAACAACAAATTTGTGATGTTCTCTCATACCCATTAAGTTTCGGTACAACTTTATCAAATGAGCAATTCTTCTTTTACTAAAGCCTCCAAATTGTGAAAGAATCTCTTTTTCAGCTTTCTCAGCTTCCATAACACCTTGTTTAAACTTTTCTCTATGCTCACCAGGTGCAGTAGTACGGATATTGCTTATAATTGATGGTATAAGCTGGGTTGGGTCTTCCTTCCACCTTGGCTTAGTAATATCAATTTCTCCTGCACAACGCATACCATACTTTTCAAGAAACTTTTTAAGCTTCTCCTCAAATTCCAAGCTACCTTGTACCTTAATCAGTTTTGCATAAAAATTCTCATTCTTTGCTTTTTCAAGATAATCTATGACTTCTGGATATTTTCTTGCAGTATCTGCCAAGTCTCCTAACTCAAGTCCAAGCTCTGTTGTGACATTCCCTGGTAGAGATTTATTCAGTTGACTTAATAAATGAGCACTCTGTTTATCGCCTAACTGCTTTTTCATTTTTTTCTCAAGAGATAATGAAGCAAGTACTCCTGCCATTAAATATACAGCTACTTTCGACAGCACCTTTGGAAACATTATCCCCATACTTTCTTTAACTCGTAGTATTTTCTCTGCTCCTGAAGCTTCTGACATGTATTTTTCAGCTTCTTTCACTAATTTCTCAATTAGCTTATCCGCGCTATTTTTTGCTTTCCTTGGATTTTTAAAAAACAGATTAGCAGCAACTCTACTCATTATGGGAATAATGATTGGTGCCATTTTTCTGCCTACCTGAAATACTTTCTTCTTTGGCATGGATAATTTAAGGAACTCTTCCCGTTCTATAACCTCACGAAGAGCTGCTGACATTGCTTCATCCATCCCCCCTGAAACTTTCAGCAGCATATTTCTGGAAGGTTTCAATAAAAGAGCACCTGTAATATCCGCAAAGGCCCTGCTTCCGAAAGCCTTTATTATATTATCCTCTGATGATGGGTTTTGTTCCTTAATAAAATTAGGAACATTACTCATAATAGATATGGCTAATGGCTTCATGGTATCCGTCATCATTTGAATATGTCCAAAAGAAATGTATACACGGAATTTATCATCTGAGGCTGGTGTTATGGGATATAAGGATGTTATTGGACGGCTTTGAAGAATATAAAAGCGCCCATTAACAAAACCCCATTCAATATCTTGCTCTGTACCATAATGAGCTTCTATTCTTTGAGCTAGTGCTGCTAGCTCAATAATTCTTTCATCCACAAGTGCTTGTACTTCTTGCTTTTCCAATGGAATTTCCTCTGTTATGGTGCCTCCTTCCTGTAAAGAGCATATGGCTATTTTCTTTTTCCCTATCTGTTTCTTTGTTATTTTTCCTGACCTCACCTGATATAAATCCGCAGTAACCAGACCTGAAACCAGAGCTTCACCAAGTCCAAAACTTGCATCTATGGATACAGTTTTTCGACGGCCTGTGATTGGATCTGCGGTAAACATGATTCCTGAAACCTCTGGGAAAACCATCTCCTGAACTACTACGGAAAGAAACACAGCACGGTGGTCAAAATTGTTTTTAGCACGATAGGAGATAGCCCTGTCTGTGAATAAAGAAGCCCAACAATTCTGTATCGCTTTAAGAAGCTGCTCTGAACCACAAATATTTAAATATGTGTCCTGCTGCCCTGCAAAAGAGGCTGTTGGCAAGTCTTCTGCTGTAGCACTGGACCTTACTGCATAGGCTTTATCTTTGCCATTGACCTCCCAAGCATTTAAAATTGCAGCCTTTATATCTTCAGGCATGAATATTGAGTTTATATGTTCCCTTATACTTTGTCCTAATTTTGCAATCCCTTCAAAATTATCCGAGTTTATGCCTTCAAGCTTTTCAAAAAGTGCATTAATTTCACTACTTTTTTCTACCATAGTCCGATATGCCCATGTTGTTACACAAAAGCCCTGCGGCACCGGAAAGCCAGCCTTTGTCATCTCACCAAGGTTAGCTCCTTTTCCGCCAACATAGGATAAAAAAGTTTTGTCTATTTCATTAAAATAAAGAACATATTTTTCCATAGCTACACCATCCATCACAAATTGATTAATATCAGAAAACAAAGAAACTACTACATTGTTTTGGGTTTCTTTAAAAATTTACTTATCTCTTGATATCCAATGAGATAAGCAGTAAATTAACTATTTTATTTATGTTTCTTATCCACAGCATCTGTTGCTGCAATTCCATTACAGAAAATTTCTAAGAACAAGTTAAGTACATCTGACATTGAATAACCATGCTGAGTAAAAAATTCTGATTTAACCAAAGCCTTTAATGAAACCGAAAGAATTTGTGTTGCCAAATGAATTGGAATATCTCTTACCAACCCCATATCCTGAGCATTTTTTAATAGCTGCTCAATACCTTTCTTTTTCTCATCACGGAATTGCCTATATCTACGGAATAGGTCCGGAAGATACTTTTCTATATCCATTAAAAATAATGGACTGAACCTAGTAGATTCGTCTTTAGCATGTCCTAACATTTCTCTTATTTCTGAGAGCGGATCTTCCACTGGCATCTCAGTGGTAATCATTATTTCATTAAAGTGCCTCATGGATTCCTCAACAACTTCCGTGGCAATTTCTTCTTTACTGGTGAAGTATTGATATATGGTCTTTTTACTCATTCCTAATTTATCTGCCAAATCTTGAATAGTAACATTACGGTAGCCTCGTGCATCAAATAATTGGTGCGCCATCTCCAAAATCCTTACTTTATTGTTGTTCTCCATTTAATCACTTCCTTCTTACATTATAATTCAACGCCGAAACCCAGGAAACTACTTATGTGTCCCTCAGTTTCTACAATACTCTCTATCGATGGTTTTGTCAATAGGAATGAACTTTTAGTGGGACGGAGCAGTTAAGACAACAAAACAAAAAATGTTTTTACCCATGTTGCTAAGGTAAGAGCTTTCAATATCATAATATATATTTACAATTTTTATTATTTCAAAAAAGTCTCCGTCATTTATGGTACGG
>JARBUB010000199.1 GCA_029239905.1 Clostridia bacterium | reverse complement strand
TGTTGTATATACTGAAGACAGCAAACGCTTCTATCCCCAAAGAAACTTTGCATCCTATGTTTTGGGCTTTACAAACATAGACAATTTGGGGCAGGATGGCGTAGAGAAAACTTTTGACAAGTATTTAAATGGATTTCCGGGCAGAAGTATAAGAATGACGGATGCTCGCAATCAAGAGCTGCCTAATAGTGACAGCAAGTACTATGAGGCGCAAGATGGTTTGAACCTTGTGCTTACAATAGATGAGGTAATTCAGCACTTTGCTGAGAAGGCTGTTGAAAATACTTTTATTGAACAAAAGGCGAAGCGTTTGCTGAGAAGGCTGTTGAAAATACTTTTATTGAACAAAAGGCGAAGCGTGTTACTGCCATAGTAATGGAGCCTAAAACTGGTGATATATTAGCTATGGCTGTTAAAGATGATTATGATAATAATGACCCGCGTAAGACTCCAGATAGTTTACTTGATATTTGGAGCACCCTTACACCAGAACAGCAATATAAGGAAATGTATAGGGTATGGAGAAATCCTGCCGTATCAGATTTATATGAACCAGGATCGACATTTAAAATTATTACAACAGCAGCAGGCTTGGAGGAAAAAGTCGTAACGAAAGAGGACAGATTTTATGATCCGGGCTATGTTATTGTGGGGGGTAAAAGGTTAAAATGCTGGAGAAGCAATAATCCACACGGCGCTCAAAGCTTCGTGGAAGGGGTTCAAAACTCCTGTAATCCTGTATTTATTGAAGTAGGTCAACGTTTAGGAGAAGATCGTTTTTATAAGTATATTAAAGCCTTTGGCTTCGGGCAACCTACCAATATAAAGCTGCCTGGTGAGGCATCAGGTTTGGTAATGACTCCAGCCAAGATGGGGCCGGTAGAGCTAGCTACAGTATCCTTTGGTCAATCCATCGCGGTAACGCCCATACAGCTAGTTACTGCAGTTTCTGCAGCTGTGAACGGCGGATATCTGATGGAGCCTAGAATAGCTAAAAAGCTTGTTGATAATGATGGAAATACTGTTCATGAGTTTCAGCCAAAGAATGTAAGACAGGTAATATCTGAGGAGACTTCTACAGAACTAAGAGGGATACTTGAATCAGTTGTTGCAGTGGGAACAGGCAAAAGCGCTTACGTACCTGGCTATAGAATAGGAGGAAAAACTGGTACAGCGCAAAAGGCAGAAAATGGTCATTATGTATCCGGTAAATATGTTGCGTCATTTGTAGGCTTTGCGCCAGCAAATGATCCCCAGGTAGTCGTATTGGTTGTTATAGACGAACCGGGTGGCTACAGCTATTATGGAGGTCAAATTGCCAGTCCAGTTGTAAAAAGCATAATTTCAGATACCTTAAGATATTTAGACGTTAAGCCTCAATATACTCAAGCAGAACTTGAGCTTAAGCAAAAGCCTCTGGTTACAGTACCTGAGGTCAGAAATATGGCTTACAAGGATGCTATAAAGATATTAACAAAAAACAAGCTTAATCATCAGCTTGAGAGTGGAGAAGGGGAAACATCTCTAAATTCATTGATTGTAGATCAGATACCAAAACCTGGATCAAGCATGAATGAAGATGGTGATGTAATACTCGTTGTGAAGGCAATTGGTGCAGATTAGAGTGCTATATAGTTTTAAATTAATTTAGTATATTGGGCAACGAAATTAAAGCTGGCTTTAATTTCAGTTGCCTTTTTGCAAAGTATGGAGCATAATAATTAATGGTAAGATAGCAGCTTGGCGGTACGCAAGGTTTGTATCATACTAAGTGTATATAAATAATTTCGTTTTTTATTGAGGAGGAAAAATATGAAACTTTCAGATGTAGTACGCGGAATTGATATTATTGATCGATATGGCAATATGGAAGTAGATATAAAAGACATTGTTTATGATTCCAGAAAGGTTAGTGCGGGATGTGTATTTGTTTGTGTAACGGGCTTTAAAGTAGATGGGCATCAATACTTGGAGGATGCAATTAAAAAGGGCGCAGTTGCTGCGATTATTGAAAAGGATGTTGATGTTAAGGGAATTGCATTGGTAAAGGTGGCGGATACCCGTAAGTCAATGTCTATTTTAGGCAGCAACTTTTACAACCACCCTACAGATACGCTTAAACTTATAGGTATAACAGGCACAAATGGAAAGACCACAACAACATATCTAATAAAATCTATATTTGATCATGCCCACAAAAAAACAAGTACAATCGGTACCATTTCAATAAGAATTGGAGACGTCGAGGTGCCATCCAGCAGGACTACTCCAGAGTCTGTAGACCTACAGCAGCTTTTTAGGGAGATGCTGGATAAGGATATGGAATACTCTGTAATGGAGGTTTCTTCTCATGCATTGGATTTGGGCAGAGTAGACAACTGCAGCTTTAAAGTAGGAATCTTTACAAATTTGACGCAAGATCATCTTGATTATCATAAAAACTTTGATAATTATAGAGAGGCAAAGAAAAAGCTGTTTTATAAAACGACTCACACAAATATCATCAATATAGATGATATGCATGGTAGAATGATAGCCAACGAAATCAAAGATTTAAAAGCTGAATTAATAACCTATGGAATTGATAGTAATGCCGACATAATGGCTAAAAATATTATAATGGATATCAAAGGAATAAAGTTTACATTAGTAACACCTAAATACAGCATTGATCTGGAATACAAAACTCCCGGAAGATTTAGCGTTTACAATTGCTTGGCAGCTGCAGCAGTAGCTTACTCGGAAGGTATCGACAAAACGATTATCAAGGAAGGCTTAATTGATATAGAAAGTGTGCCAGGTAGATCAGAGGTTGTAAATATAGATAAGCCTTATAGTGTAATAATAGACTATGCACATAGTCCTGACTCCTTGGAGAATATATTAAACGCAGTAAGACAATATACCAAAGGCAGGCTGATTACTGTATTTGGCTGTGGCGGTGACAGAGAAACACAGAAAAGACCTATTATGGGAGAAGTTGCCGGCAGACTTTCTGATTACTGCGTGGTCACATCTGATAACCCAAGAAGTGAAGAACCTGACAGCATAATAAAACAAATAGAACAAGGAATAAGTAATACTAAATGTGACTATATTTGTATAGAAAATAGAAGGGCTGCAATTGAGCATGCATTAAAAATTGCCAAGCAGGATGATGTTGTACTTTTAGCAGGTAAAGGACACGAAACCTATCAGGAGCTTAAAACGGGTACGATACATTTTGACGAAAGAGAAGTTATAAGAGAGTTGATAAGGGAGGAAGTATAATGGAGAGTTTAGGCATAGAAGAAATAATTCATGCCTGTGATGCTGTCCCTTTTAACTGCAGCAAAATCAATCAGATTACCGGAGTAACAACAGATAGTAGGAAGCTGCAGACTGGAGACCTATTTATAGCCATTGACGGTGAGAAATTTAATGGACATGATTATGCAGAAACAGCTGTTATAAATGGAGCAGCAGTGGTATTAAGTCATCAGAAGCTACATGGTGATATACCTTATCTACTGGTTGGGGATACGCTAGAAGCGCTGCATAAGCTGGCAAAGTACTATAAAAATAAGTTTAAGATACCCTTTGTTGCAATAACCGGAAGCTCCGGGAAAACCACCACGAAAGATATGATAGCCTCTATACTTTCTGTAAGATATAATGTTTTGAAAACAGAGGGAAATTTCAACAATGCCATAGGTTTGCCTCTTACACTTTTTAGGCTGGATAAATGTCATGAAATCTGTGTGATAGAAATGGGTATGAGCAGTCTAGGCGAAATTGAGCTCTTGGCTGACATAGTTAGACCTGATGTAGGGGTAATAACAAATGTAGGCACTGCACACATTGAAAAATTGCATACAAGAGAAAACATACTAAAAGCAAAAACAGAGTTGTTTACATATTTTGATAGTGTTAATACCGCAGTCATTAACGGGGATGACGATATGCTTCAACAACTCTATGACAAACCATATAAAATTATAAGGTATGGTCTGGATAATAAAAATGATTGCAAAGCATTAAACATAGACGAAAAAGGTGAATTTGGTACCAGATTTGATGTCGAATTCAAAGGATCAATTGAGAGCTATAGTATTCCGATGCCTGGTATTCATAATGTGTACAACGCTTTGTCTGGTATAAGCATTGCCAAAATGTATGGCTTGACTAGAAGCGAAATTCAAGACGGCCTGGAAAATTATAAGCCTTCAAAAATGAGGATGGAATTTTTTCAAGGTATAAAGAATACAAAGATTATAAACGATGCATATAACGCTAATCCAGACTCTATGAAGGCAGCTATAAAAGTACTTGCCAGTATGGAATCATCTAGCAGACGGGTATGTATTTTAGGAGATATGTTTGAACTTGGGGATTTTGCGAAGGAAGGTCATCGTGAGGTTGGTAAGTTTGCTGCAGAAAATGGTATAGACGTAATATTTGCAGTGGGGAAAATGGCGAAGGAGATTATTACAGGTGCCGGCATGGCGGGGACAAACCAAGTTCTTTGCAGCTTTGATAGTGTTCCTGAAGTAATAGATAATCTAAACGAAATCATAAAATTTAATGATACAATTCTAATAAAAGGCTCAAGAGGTATGTATATGGAAAGTATTGTGGAGAGCCTTCGTGAGGGGAGTTAATACAAATGTTAGAATACTTGAATGTTGAATATAACCTATTTATTATCAGTATACTGTCTGCCTTTGTACTTGCTATAGTAGCGGGTCCTATTTTTATACCATTACTGCACAGGTTAAAGTTTGGACAGAATATAAGAACTGATGGACCTCAAAGTCATCTGAAGAAAACAGGCACCCCTGCAATGGGCGGATTGATATTTTTACTTGTAACTATCGTTGTCTGTTTGGTTTTTTCTAAAGATAAAGATATGTTGCTGGTTCTTGGATCAACTTTGTTATTTGGGCTTATAGGCTTTGCTGATGATTATATAAAGATTGTTAAAAAGAGGTCCCTTGGGCTAAGAGCATGGCAAAAGATAGTAGCACAGTTATTTGTAGCTGTATTATTAACCTTTGTTACATCTAGTGTAGAACAAATAGGAACTTCAGTATTAATTCCATTTACAGGAAGGTTCTTGGATTTAGGAATGTTGTACGTGCCTTTTATCATAATCTTTATCATTGGATTTGTGAATAGTGTAAATCTAACAGATGGTTTGGATGGTTTGGCAGGCGGCATAACTGTGGTAGTATTAGGATTTTTCTCAGTTGTGGCCTTAGTTAGTAAGAATCAAGGTATATTAGTTTTTTCTGGTGCTTTAATAGGCGCCTTGTTAGGCTTCCTGCGTTTTAATTCTCACCCAGCGCAGGTATTTATGGGGGATACAGGCTCCCTAGCCTTAGGTGGGGCAGTAGTTTCTCTGGCAGTGGTAACAAAACTGCCTATCTACTTGTTCATTATAGGAGCAGTATATGCCGCTGAGGCAGCATCCGTTATAATACAAGTGTTGTATTTTAAAGCAACAAAGGGCAAAAGATTTTTCAAAATGTCACCCCTTCATCATCATTTTGAATTATCTGGTTGGGCAGAATCAAAGATAGTTTCTGTGTTTATTATTTCTGCAATAATTTTATGTCTTATAGGTTTACTAGCAATTTAGAGAGGATGATTACTATGCAGGTTATGGGTAAGAAGGTATTGGTTATAGGCGCAGCAATTACAGGTTTGCCGGTAGTGAAAAAGCTAAGTAAATTGGGTGCCAATGTGACTTTAAATGATAAAAAAACCAAAGAAGAAATAATCGAAATGCTTAATGGTATGAATTTAAGTGGAGTTAATATTGTTGGGGGAGA
>JARBUB010000013.1 GCA_029239905.1 Clostridia bacterium | reverse complement strand
GGAATCGCTGCATCCTTGCATTGGAGAAAATTGAAGGATTCGAATACAAGATATTTTTGATAAGCGGCAGTTATATTATCTTTAAGGAAAGGTATAGGTTTAAAGGGGATTCAGAACAGCTGCAGCAGTATTTAACAACTATGATTTTAAAGAACCTAGAGAAGCTTCAGGGGGAGAGTACGGTCGGCCTTGATAAGCAGGATGTGGATCAGGCACAAATTATATATTCATACCTAAAAAACAAAAAAGAATGCAGCTATGTAGTGATACCCAGAAATTGGTTGAAGAAAAAAGAACTAACTAAGCTAGAATTGGGACTGAAGAGACTGGTAGATATGCTATAATAATTATAGGATATATTGAATAGTAAGATAATAAGATAAATTTCAAAAGAAAAAGTAATAAATGGGGGTTTTGCTGTGTCAGATAATTCATCTAATAAGATGTCCTATGGTCCGTTAGGAATTATAGCCTTACAGAGTTGCAAGGATCTGGGGAATAGAATTGACAACTCTTTAAAAGAAATGAGAGAGGATAAACTCTGTAAAAGTCATAGTACTTTTCTTATTTCCACTGAAGAGGTTAGATTCTCTAATGGTGAAGGAAAGGTAAGAATTGAAGAAACAGTTAGAGGCAAGGACGTTTACATACTTTGCGATGTAGGGAATTACAGCTGCACTTATGAAATGTTCGGGTTTACGAACCATATGGGACCTGACGAACACTTTCAAGATATAAAGAGAGTCGTATCAGCTATCGGTGGTAAAGCTAGAAGGGTTTCGGTTATAATGCCGCTAATGTATGCAGGTAGACAGCATAGAAGAAAGGGCAGAGAATCTCTGGACTGTGCAATGGCACTTCAAGAGCTTGAAAGTCTTGGGGTTAGGGATATATTTACCTTTGATGTTCATGATCCCAACGTTCAAAATGCTGTACCCTTGATGTCCTTTCAAAATATTTATCCAACCTATGAGATAGTAAAAAGCATTATAAAAAATGAGCCAGATATCTCCATAGATAAATCCAAGATGATTACTATAAGTCCTGATACCGGTGCTATGGATAGAGCAATCTATTATTCTAGCGTATTAGGTTTAGACATTGGATTATTTTATAAGAGACGAGATTACTCAGAGATCGTTAAGGGTAAAAACCCTATAGTACAGCATGAGTACATGGGTCGTGATATTGAAGGAATGGATGTTTTGGTTGTAGATGATATGATTGCTTCTGGAGAATCCATATTTGACATAGTAGTAGAATTAAACAAGAGGAAAGCAGGCAGGGTTTATGTGGCAGCTACCTTTGCTATGTTTACAGAAGGAATCCAAAAATTTGAGGATTTCTACAGGGCCGGATTAATAAGCAGAGTATATTCGACCAACCTCACCCATATCCCGCCTCAAGTTAGGGAAGCAGAATGGTTTAGAGAAGTAGACATGGCAGGCTTTATAGCCAATGTAATAAACTATGTAAATTGTGATAAGTCATTAGCGCCAATAACCCAGACAACAAAGAATATTAAGCAGCTTATGAACGAAATGGGTAAAGGTATAGTATAAAGTAGATGAACAGAGGAAAATATTTTGCACTTTGTGCAAAACAATAAATACCCCCTTTAAGCTTGAATCAAGCTTAAAGGGGGTATTTTGATATAATTTAAACCTAGTTGAACCTAGTATAAAAGGCATATTTAGCATAAGCTATTATCTTTATGTGTTATAATAAATCTGCGTTTTAAGTTTCATAAATAATGACTTAAATAGAGTTATAGAGGGAGGGATAGGGCTGCCTGTTTTTTCCTGTTTAGTAGGTTTATCAATTTATATGCTTCTTGGGTCTCTAAAATAAATGCCAACAACTTTAATTAAGTACAGGCTCCAAGTTTAATATTCATGCATAGATTGTACTAAAAATACGAGTTGTACAAGGCTTTTCTTATATGATGGGAGGGTTATACAAAATGGACCTTAATAATGTAATTTTTGCATTTGCTTTAACACTTCTTGCAGGTTTGTCAACAGGTATTGGAAGCATTCTAGCTTTCTTTACAAAAAGGACCAATACGAAATTCCTGTCCGTAGCACTTGGGTTTTCAGCGGGAGTTATGATATATGTATCCATGATCGAAATATTCGTTGAAGCAAAGCTTTCCTTGGTAAAAGCATTGGGAGTAACAGGTGGCTCTTGGGCTACAGTTGGTGCATTTTTCGGAGGAATTTTTTTAATAGCGGTTATTGACAGGCTTGTTCCTAGTTTTGAGAATCCACACGAAATGAGGAAGATTGAGTCTATTGAAAATGAAGATTCAAGGGTTGATAGCAGTAAACTTGTGCGTTTGGGAACATTTACTGCACTTGCCATTGCTATACACAATTTTCCTGAAGGACTTGCCACGATTACTTCTGCAATCAATAATCCTTCGCTAGGGATTGCCATAGCAATTGCAATTGCTATACACAACATTCCGGAAGGAATTGCGGTTTCAGTTCCAATTTATTATGCAACAGGTGATAAGAAAAAGGCCTTCAAATTATCTTTTCTATCTGGTTTAGCAGAACCTGTGGGAGCGATAATAGGTTATTTAATTCTATTAAGATTTATCAATGATATAGTATTTGGAGTACTGCTTGCTGCGGTAGCAGGTATTATGATTTTTATTTCTCTGGATGAACTGTTACCCACTGCAAGAGAGTATGGAGAGGCTCATCTCTCAATTTATGGTTTGATAGCCGGGATGATGGTCATGGCTGTGAGCCTATTGTTATTCATTTAATTGATATAGTAAACGATTATAGATATATAATAATAAATAGATGAAAGCCATAAATTCAATTATGAATTTATGGCTTTCATCTGCTGGGGCGTCCATAGCTAGGGGTTTCCACTCTATGTGAAAATTGACGAGCTATATCAAACAATGTTATTATATTACTAACAATCAATATCAACTAATAGTAATATTTAGATGGAGCTGATTTTATGCTAAAAAGAATATTTAACCTCAATATAGCTAAATATTTTTTAATATCTTGCTTGGCAAGTGTGTTAGACTTGGGGATTTCAAATTATTTATATAATACAACACGGATAAATTATTTGATAGCTTGCAATCTTGGTATAGCGCTAGGATTTTTATTTCAATATTTTACAGGTATGAAATACGTATTTAAGGGCGGAAATAGACCCAAAACCTTTTTAATATATATTGGAACTTTTGCATTAGGTTTATTGCTAGCAAATACAACTATTTGGACAAGCTATAATATTTTACAGTTATCATTCTTTTATTCAAAAATGATGTCCATGCTGGTGCCATTTTTTATAACATATTTTATAAGAAAAACACTTTTAGGGGCTAATAAAGGGGGGGAAAGTAAATATGAAAACGCATTACAAATTTAAGTTTTATTTAAATGCAAGGCATTCTGTTACATTTGACAATAAAACTTCCAATATACATCCCCATACATGGGAAATAGCTGTTATATTTGGTTGTAAGCAATCTGACACTGTGAATTTCAGTAAATTCGAAAACGAATTAGAAAAAATCTTCTTAATATATGAGGGTAAGTATCTTAACGAGTTGGAAGCTTTTAAAAACGAGAATCCTACTATGGAAGGTATTGGAAAGGTATTTTATCAAAGCATTAAGAGCATTGTAAATAACATAGATTTATTTTTTGAGACTCTTGAAATAAGTGAAAATCCTACAAGGACTTATATCATTGAGGCAGACTAGAGGTGGAAGAAAATTGCAAGAAAATGCAAAGAATAGACATGAGATTATATTATTTATTAGAAATTTTATAATTCTGGCTTTATTTGCATTGCTGACTACGGCGTATGTCAATAGAACAGGCGCATATCCATGGGGTTCGGATTCCTTTGGACATTTATTTAAGGCGAATATACTATATGACAGTATGAAGCAGGGTAATATTTTCCTTAATTATCATGAGAGCTGGTACAATGGCATTCAACCTTTCAGATATTGGGCACCTTTGCCATATTACGTGCTAGCACTTATCAATATGTTTACAGCTGATATTTTTAAAACTTATAATGTTTTTATAATATTTACATTTATACTGGGCGGGTTGGGCTGGCTTTGTTGGGGCTATTATTTAAAAAGACAAAACCTTGCATTGGTTTTTGCAATACTTTGGTTTCTTGTACCGGATAACTTGAGAGTGTTTTTTTCTGAAGGGAATATTCCTTTTGTTATGATAAACTCACTATTGCCATTTGTGTTGTTGTTTAGCTATAAAACAGTTCGTGGTGAAGGAATAATCTCATATTTAAGTCTAGCAGCTTTTATGAGTATTGTGACATTAACTCATGCTATGCTTGCTGCAATGATAGGCATAGGATTGTTTATATTTGCGATAATGGATTCAACTATAAGCAAGAAATATAACAACAATTTCATAATGCTTTTATATGCTTTTATGGGAATAATGCTATCTTCCTTTTGGCTTTTCCCAGCCTTGAGAGGGGGGATATTATCTCTTGACGCAAATGCTGTTACAACAGTGATGGAGAGCTTGACCTATCCACTTAGCATATCCCTGAATCCATTGCTTCGACTATCAGACATTGAGTTGTACTATTTTGGGCTAACATTTGCTGCAGTTGTAATTTTCGGGTTTCTATTTTCTACAAAAAAAGAGAGACCGCTTTTTGCGGTTGGACTGACAATCATGCTAGGCACTACAAAAGCAGCTTTACCACTTCTTATGAAGCTTCCCTTAAATCAATTATTTTGGATGAGAAGATTTACTGCAATTGCAATTGCAATGATTATTATCGGGGTTTTGCTTTGGAAGAATCTTAGAAAAAGTATTCTTATTTCGCTTGTCGTGTTGTTGATAGTTGATTCAGCAGTATCATTCTATGTTTTAGGTTATAATGCAAAGTTTCCTCAAAGATTGTCTGAAAGCTTAGATACTGCAACTAGAATTTCAACACAGCGTATAGCAGTATTGGACAGCTCATATTTCGGATCCTTTCCTAGCTATTATATTCCCTACAATAAAAGCAATGGAGCTAAAAGTCAGGTTTTTGGATGGTCGTGGCAAGGTGCAGCAACAGCACAGAATATTGTTATGTTAAACACCGCATTGGAAATGGAATACCACGATTTTATGTTTGACAGAGCATTGGAACTGGGAGCAGATACTTTAGTAATAAAAAAGAATTTCATAACAGACTTTGCCCAACTTGATAACACAGCTGTCAAAGCAGGCTATCAGAAGCAAGGTGAGGATGAATTGACTATAACCTATAAATATCCTGTAGTTGAAAGTTTCGGAACAAAGGTAACCTATGAAGGAATTGCAATAGGCGCCTATGCAACGAATGCAATTTACATTTTTCCGAAACTGACTGTAGGACAAGACAGCTACATTGATCATTATAGCTTTGATGAATTGAAAGATTATAAAGTTATTTTTTTATCAGGTTTTAAATATAACAACAAAGAAAAAGCTGAATCGTTGCTAATCAAGCTATCAAGTTATGGAGTAAAGGTAGTTATTGATGCCGTAGGACTTAATGAAAGCTTTTTAGGAGTGAGTGAAGAACCAATCGTAATTAAGCAGGGTTTTCAAGAAGTTTATTACAAAGATAAAAAGATTGTCCTTCAGAATTTCCCGGAGGAGTACAGCGTCTGGAAAACTGGATTTTTACATGGGATCGACAATGAAGAAAACTATCAAATTATCAATCGTCGCATTATAAAATATTTAGGAAACAAGTATAATGAAAATCTAACCTTTATAGGCATGAATATTCCTTATTTTGCGTTCTTAACAAAAGACGAAGCTGCTGTTAAAATATTAGCGGATACTCTTGCTATGAAAGCTTTTGAGGCTCCCAAAAGAGTGATCCAACCGGTAAAAATTGAGTTGTCCGGTAATATATTAAGTATTAAAACCAATGCACCAAATACTATTGTTCCTGTGGCGGCCTTGGATGCCTTTATAGTACGTGAGGGAAGCTATAGTGTTCAAAATAATTTAATCAATACTAAGTCAAAAGAATTAGAAATTAAGATAGTATATCCTTATTTGGGTACAGGTATTATAATTTCTTTGATTTCTCTTTTGTTAATTATCGGTATGACTGTAGCAATCAATATTATTGACAATAGAAGCAAGACAGAAGGGGACGTGGATCAGACAGGAAGTGACTATGAATAATATAATCTTATTTATAACTATAGGGGCGCTATGGATTATAGGTCTAACATTGTTTGGCAAAACTAAGATGCATTTTTTTATGTTTTTGCTAGGTAGTGTAGGCGTATTTCTAATAAGTATGATCTTTTTTACACCTTTTCTGGAAAGACAAATTAGCTTGCTAATTTCAGAAACTCTGGAGTTGATAGGAAATGCTACGACATACTTCGCGGTTTTTAAGGAAAACTCTATCATATCCTTTGACACCAGGACAGGGATCATATCAATGTTTATTGATTATGAGTGCTCTGGTGTAATTGAGATGCTTGTATTTACTTCTCTATTATTATTTTTTCCCTTTGGAAAACCTTTCAGAAAGCTTTTTTATGCAATAGGCGGAAATATATTTATATTCTTAGCAAATATCATAAGAATACTAATGATTGTATTTGTGTCTAAAACCTTTGGAGCAGAGTATTTTTACATTGCGCATACTCTTTTAGGAAGGCTGTTGTTTTTCGGGTTAATGATAGTATTATATTATTTAGTTTTCACTGTTACACATTTGAAAAACCAGCATGTAGGTGAGTTAAAATGAGTAGGGAGTTAATAAGAGTACTTATTTTTTGGGGAATTTGGCTTGTTATTCCTTTACTTGTCGATGTATTTATAGGAATATTCAGTGGTTTGGTTGTAATGATTGCGCATTTGCGAAGGAAAAAAACAAACCTAGAGTTCCTCCCTTATATCACAATACTAGTGCCAATATACAAGTCACATAAAACACTGGAAGGCTGCATACAGTCCATTGCAGACCAAAGTTATCCAATAAAAAATATGATGATAATATTAATCAATAATGGACCTGAAGATGGATCTCATGAGATTTTTGCTGCTATGCAGGAACGCTATTCTAATTTGAGAATGAGGTGGATTGATTCTTCTCAAGGTAAATCAAAGGCTCTTAACAAGGGGCTTTATATGGCTGAGGGAAAATATATCATAAATATTGATTCTGATGGAATACTTGAAAAAAATGCTATTTTGAGAGTTGTTGAGAAGTTTGAGTCTGATCAGCAGATATATGCTGGTACAGGAGTAGTCCTAATAGATGACCAGTTAATTGAGAAAACGGAAGGTATAGCTTTAAAGTTGATGCAGCGATGTGAACTTTTTGAATATATAGAGTCTTTTGTTGTAGGTAGAGGATTTCAGTCCTGGGGTAATACGATGTTCACAGTTGCTGGAGCGTTTTCGTGCTACAGAAAAGATATTGTACTTAGAACACAGCTATATAATAACGAGACTCTAGGAGAGGATATACATATGACCTCTCAAATAAGAAATTTAAACAAAGGAAAGATAACACTTTGTGAGGATGCCTTTTTCTTTGTAGATCCAATAGACAGCTGGGATAAGCTTTATATCCAAAGGCAGAGGTGGCAAAGAGGAGCACTAGAGGTTTCATCACTTTTTAATAATATGTCTAATCAGCAAAATAAGTTGAGAAATATTTTGCAGATTACAATGCTTAAGGATCACACATTAGTATTTCCAAGGTTTATTTGGATATTTGCCATGATGTATCTAGTTTTTCTAGATTATCCGATGAACTTGATAGTTGGTGCAAATCTGATAATGTATCTTGTATATGTGTTGAATTCTTTGCTATATTACTTTGTAGCGAGGCTATACTTAAAGAATGTCGATAGGGTATCAAAGTATGTTAATAGACATTTTTATATAGTTTTACTTCTTCCTATCTACAGATTTGTTGTTTTCTTTATGAGATTGGCAGGAATAATTAACGCGGCACAAAAATATGCAGCTTGGAATGCACGAACTTTGACAGAAGAAAAAGAGATTGTTGGGGATAGGCTAAAAGGAAGGTTAAAGATTTATTTTAAATTAAAGGATTGGATTAATAATGGATAAGTATATATTATATGCAATACTTCCATGCTATAATGAAGACAAGAGTATAATCGATCTTACGGAAGCCTGGAGACGGCAAGAGGCAGAGTTATTAACCAAAAATATTATATTGAAGCTGCTAATTGTAAATGACGGCAGCCATGATGATACATTTCCGATAGCTACCAAACTTGCTGGGGAACATTACAATATTATTGTAGTAAATCATGAAGTTAACAAAGGTCTGGGAGAAGCATTAAATACAGGCATCAATTACGTAATTAAGCAGGAAAACGCAAAGTACGTGTGTATAATGGATGGAGATATGACACAGCATCCTCAATATATTCATTCTATGCTGAATAAAATGGAAGTGGAGATGTTTGATTGTGTCATTGCTTCGAGGTACAGGCCGGGCTCAAATGTTGAGGGATTATCCTTCTTCAGAAGATTTCTATCTGTTGGAGCTAGAATTGTATATACGATGAAGCTCGGAATACCAAATGTAAGAGATTATACTTGTGGTTACAGGTTATATAAGATCACCGCTCTTAATGCATTATCAAAACGTTATGGTACAAGCATACTTAAGGAACGTAGTTTTGCATGTATGTTAGAGCTGTTGATAAAGTTAAATAAAGAAAACATGAAAGTGGGAGAAGTTCCTTTTGTGTTGAAATATCAGTTAAAAAAAGGACAAAGTAAAATGGATGTTATAAAAACAATAAAAAGAAGCCTGAGCATGCTAAGAAGAATATAAGTATTAAAGGAGGGGGGGGTAAAAAATGAGAAGAAGGTTATTGATTTGTATTTTAATGGTTTTAATGCTGATACCAAGTACTCAGGTATTTGCTGATGTACAAAATAACATTCAGCTGGATGGATTTTTTGAAGATTGGGTGGACAAGCCCTCGATTTCTGATGAAAAACACAACAGCGGGGATACGTGGAAGAACTTTTTGAATGTTGGATATTTTGCAGATGATGAGTATCTATATTTAAGGGTTGAAAGATTAAGCGCTAACAAATCAGAGCCTTGGCGATTTTATGCGGTTATGCTTAATGCAACTGAGGGCAATGCATTAGAGCAGCATCCCTTTGGAAGTGTGCCTGTGTATGCTCCTCAATTTGAAATAGTAACACAATATGATGATAAGAAAAGCCATGAGGGAATAGAAGTGAGTGTCATTTTTGAAGGCAACCTGCTTGAAACTACATTATCATCAGAGAACAATGCAAAGGAGATTGAATTTAGAATACCTCTTGAGTCTGTTGGTTTAAATGGCTTAAATAAAGATGTAAAGTTTATACTTAAGTCTGATGATAATAACAGCACTGATGTGGATTGGGTTGCTGACGGGCGCCCTATAATAATAACTACAGGCCCTACATTATATGAGTTTACGACAATTGTTTGTTTTGCTGGTGTTTCCTTTGCGGCTTATAAGGTTATCAAAAAAAGAAACAAAAAGATTTCTTTCAGTTAAGAAAGAGATCTTTTTTTAGTTGGATGTTAATTTGTTATAGCAATCAAGAGGTCTGCTGCATAGTATAGTTTATATACTATTTTGGGGAGGTTACATGATGAGCAGACACCATCATCATAAGCATAGCGATCATGACAAGAAAGAAAAGTGTCATTTTACATTAGAGCAAGCTTGCCATATAGCAAAAGTTTTGGGTATAGATTTTGAAACCTGCGGATATGACGCTGAGCAGTATAGAATAGGGATGGATATAGAGCTTGAACATGGAACAGTTAATTACCTGACGAATGTAACTGACAATGATCCGATTCTCACAGGCAAAATTGCCTTGGCGCATCTTAACGAGTTTTCCGACTATTATAAAAGGCTTGTCAGAATGGAAAAAGAAGCTGAAAAGTACTGGGAAAGAAAAAGACGTTAATAGTTGGCCCGTTCGAAAAATCCAATATATCATCATAAGCATGATATAAGTTGGATATAAGAGAAACTGGTTTTATTTTGTTCTGTCTTACAACGAGCTATATTTACTTTGCAATATATTAGCTCCATAATATAAGTATGGAGATTCAATAAATTGGAGGTAATAAAATGAAGATAATGGTTATAACCAGCAGCCCAAATAGGGACGGGCTTACTGCAGCCTGCGGAAATGCTGCTAGAAGTGGAATAGAAGCTGCGGGAGCTGAAGCTGTGATTGTGGACTTGAACAAAATGAATATAAGCAGCTGCCATGCATGTAACAGTGGATGGGGACCTTGTTTGGACAATCACAACTGTCAAATAGAGGACGATTTTCAAGGTCTGCATATGATTATGGCTGGGATGGATGGCTTCGTGTTTGTCAGTCCTGTATATTGGGGAGATATAAGTGAGTCAGCTAGGGTTTATTTTGACAGGCTTAGGAGATGTGAGGCTTGGAAAAAGGACTCCTCTTTAGCGGACAAGCCTTTCATAGCTGTAGCAGCTGCAGGCGGAAGCGGCAACGGAGTAGCATCAACCTTGACGAACGTTGAAAGACTTCTCATACATTTAAAAGCTGATAGACTTGATTTTATAGGCATTACAAAGAAGAACAGAGCATATAAGCTAGACACAGTCGAAGAGGCTTCAAAAGCCATGGTAGCGTATATAAAAGGCAGATAGGTCTCTTATATAGCAAATCCCCATGCTAAATGAATAGCATGGGGATTTTTAAATTTCAGCTACTTACTTTTTTCTCTTAAGGAAAAGATAAACAGGAAGTCCCAAAGCTGTTATAGCTAAGCCGAATAATGCATAAGATGTACTAGTGATAAGCGTACTTACAAGTATATAAATTCCCCCTGCTATACCTATAATAGGAACAATTGGGTATAGCGGAACCTTGTAAGGTCTTTCGATATTTTTGTGTTTTGATCTTAAAATAAATATGCCGTATACAGTCATAACAAAGAATATCCAAACTGCAAACACCGCTAGATTTGTAAGAGTTTCGAAAGAGCCACTCAATACATACAACGAAGCTAGAATAGCTTCGAACAATAATGCGTTGATAGGAGTTCCAAATTTATCACTGATTTTTCCGAAAAACTTTGCAAATGGAAATAGGTTATCCTGTGCCATAGCAAATGGAACTCTTACACCCGTCATTAAGTAACCGTTTAGTGCACCGAATATTGATATCATGATGCCGGCAGCAATCAGTGCTGCTCCGGAATTGCCAAATAGTATTACTGCAGCATCGGAAGCTGCTTTTTCAGATGCTATAACGTCAGCAACTGGCATGATGTTTACAATTGCAAGGTTTATCAATATATAAACAGCGATTATTACGGTAAGTCCAATAATGATAGATCTAGGAATATCCTTCTTAGGATTCTTAAGCTCTCCAGCCATGTTTCCAACTCCAACCCAGCCATCATAAGCCCATAGGGTTCCAAGTATTGCTGCTCCGAAGCCTGCCAACCCGGTAGAAGTTGATGCAACTGAGGAAGCTGCCATGCTGTTAGCTTCACCCTTTATTAAACCGAAGATAATAATAACGAATATTGGAATAAGCTTTGCTATTGTTGATATAAATTGTACTTTACTACCAAGTTTAGTTGATAACATGTTTATAAAAGTTATAAAAAATATCATAAAAATTGCTAATACCTTTTGTTGCACAGCTGTAAGAGCTATGAAATATGTTGCTTGAGTTACAAATACTATAGATAGTGCAGCCGCAACACCTGGAACATAAATAACAGCTTGAACCCATCCAAATAAGAACGCCCATTTCTCGCTGTAAAGCTCCTTCAAGTAAACAAATATACCCCCTGTTTTAGGGATAGCTGCTGCAATTTCAGCGATAGTAAGTGCTGAAGCTATTGTAATGATACCGCCTACGATCCATGCAAGGATACCTAGAGTTGGAGTTCCTGCATTCTTAAATACTGACGATGCCTTAAAGAAAATTCCTGAGCCTATTACAACGCCTACAACCATCGTAATAGCTTCCATTAAGCCAATTTCTTTTTTTAGGGACAATGCAGAGGATGCTTTGCTTGATTTTTTGTTTGATTCCAAAATTAATACACCATTCCTTCCTTATTTGCATATATAAAGATAATTAATAATAATATGTGTATATAAAGGTTTCTTTATAAATTTGAAAACAATAAAGGACAGGGAATAAAATAGCATAGCAAATAAGGCTATTTTATTCCCTGTCCTTTTATCTGAAAGTTTCCTTAAAAAGTTGCTCCTTTGATGCCACACTTAAGTGATCTCTCCAGGGTTATGTCCGATTATTGTACAAGACCTGAAAGCTTCGGAATAAAAAGTTAGCCACTTTTATTCCTTTCTTCTACGGTTTCTTTTAAGATATCTCCAACAATCTTCATCCACACATATTAGGTTTATTACTTAATACATTCTATTGAATGAATGTTATTTAGTCAATGGCAATCATGCCCAAATGTGTTAAAAAAATAACATTTTGGAGCTTATTTTGATTAATTATTTTTAAAGGGCATAAAGTGCACCTAGAATACTAGACAAAAAATTATATTTGGAGGTGGAAATGGTATAATAAACTGGACACTAAGTTAAGAGAAAAAGGTGAAGCATATGGAAAGAAGAAGATTTGAAGAAATAGAGGTTATGCGCATTATAGGCTTTCTAATGGTTGTGGACCAGCATATACTAGGTGGGTATGCACAGAGGGTAGATGCAAGCTTTGCTGATTCTATGGTGCTGTATTTCTTTCACTTGCTAGGGCGGCCTGCTGTACCCATGTTTATTGCTATAACGGGCTTTACGCTTTTCTATACGAACTATGGGAAGATAAATATAAAGGAATACTATCGAAAAAGATTGGGGACCATTGTAATTCCATATCTCTTTTGGTCCTTTGCAAGTATAATCATTTTTAAAGAATGGTCTATGTTCAAGGAACTCATACCTATACTGATGACTGGCCTCGCATCATATCACCTATGGTATATGGCGATGTCTATCAGATTATATATTTGGTTCCCCCTTGTTCTTGCGATGGCATCCTGGGTTATAAAAAGGAAAGCCGTGGTTCAAGGGCTGGTATTTGTTTTATCTTGCGTTGGTTACTGGATAATTCTCAGAGAAATAGGCCCACTGACCAATGGTTTTGCTGAGTTTTTCTTTGGTGCACCAACTTTTCTAGAAAAAAGATTTGTTGGCTATAGCCCGATTTTTTATTCGTTATATCTTATTTGCGGAATCGTCGTGTGTTTGAAATATGATAGATTTAAGGCATTTGTACTAAAACATAGCAAGACGATTATTGTTACGTATATCCCTCTTTTAATTTATATGTACTATACGCAGATATGTAATAGCTTGCCTGAAAAATTTCCTCGTATTAGCTATGAACATGCATTGTACATTCTTTATATGCTGCAAACTACAGTAGTGGTATATATTATCTCTTTGAATATCAGTAAAAAAGCAGTGAAGCAAAAAAGTACTATATTAAATCTAGGGGCTCTTTCCTATGGAGCGTATTTAGTCCATGTTATTGTACTTCAGTACATTGCACCTGCATTTCGCAGATGGGTGCCCATAGAAAGCTACCTAGCATCTGGAATTATTATTTTTGTTATAACTATCACTTTATCCTATGTAGTGTGTTACCTGATTCGTTTAACGCCATTATCAAGATACATAATTGGAGTTAGATCGGCATCTAGATAAGATGTCGAAAACGAAACGAGATAAAAGGGAATGGATGCCATTTATTTATAGCTTCCATTCCCTTTCTATTCTATACAATCTTAACTACTGTACCCACCCATACATACTTAACCAATTCTAGAATATCTCGATTCTGCATTCGTATACACCCGTTAGATACAGCTTTCCCAATTGAAGAGGGGTTATTGGTTCCATGTATTCCATAGTCGCCATAAGGAGCATCTAATCCTAACCACCTCACGCCAAAAGGCCCTCCAGGGTTTACCGCTACGTTCTCGATTTTGAAAGTGCCCTTGGGGGTAGGCGAGGAAGCTTTACCGATTGCTACGGGATATGATCTGAATATTTTTCCATCACGTATGAGGTAGAGATGCTTTTCTTTTACATTAATAGTTATACTGTAACGTGCTCGGAGGCTTCTTAGATAGTCATCGTATGGACATTCAAACATATTATACCTCCCAATATACAACAATGATGTAAGTATAGATAATTGATGAATATATCATATCTTATGTATATTAGAAATTATTTGAAACTATGATAAAGAGTGAAAGGAAGCGGAGATTGTTAAACTGGATTATAAGATAATAAAGGAAAGGGGTTGTCTCGGAACAGGAACTAATTTCCTACCCAAGACAACCCCTTACAAAAGTTTTATTATCTGTACATGTTCATAAAGAACGTTATGGCAAAAGCATTGAAGAAATCTATAAACAATGATCCTACCAAAGGAACTGCGAAGAATGCTCTATGAGCTTTTCTGCCATATTTGTTTGATAGTGTCTCCATGTTAGCCATAGCATTTGCTGTTGATCCAAGACCAAAGCCGCAAGTGCCAGAAGCCATTACCGCTGCATCGTAGTCGCTACCCATAACTCTAAACACTGCAAAATACGTAAATAGAGCCATTAATATTACCTGCACTGCTAGTATTGCCAGCATAGGTAATGCTAGATTTGCTAACTGCCAAAGCTTCAATGACATTAGCGCCATTGATAGGAAAAAGGATAAGCTTATATTTCCAATCACTTCAATTTCTTCTATTACCAATTCTTTGTTGAATAAATCGTAGAGGTTTCTTATAATTGCGGCAGCTAACATTCCTCCAATGTATGGAGGGAAGGTCATGCCCATTCCTACAAACCACTTTGATATGATAGAACCAATACCCATAGCTAGAACGATAATGATTGCTGATTTAAGTAGGGAATCTCCGTCTAAACTTCTTACTTTATCAGCAAGTGAAAAAGCAGCTTCGTTTTCTATGCCTTTTTTGTGCAGGTCATGCTTTTCTATTAATCGCTTTGCAATTGGACCGCCTGTAATTGAACCCATAACAAGTCCAAATGTTGCAGCTGCCATTGCAACTGTAGCTGCGCCCGCTACACCGGCTTGCTCAAAGAGAGGACCGAAGGCACCTGATGTTCCAGGACCACCTACCAAAGGCGTTGAACCTGTAGCTAGTCCGATGTATGGGTGAAGACCGAACATCTGAGCCATACCAATTCCAAGAACGTTTTGTGCTACAACTAGAACCATACTAATCAATAGGAAAATGATTACCTGTACACCGCCTTTTTTCAAAAGCTTCAAACTAGCTGTAAAACCTATTGTAGTAAAGAATGCAATAAGGAAAATATTCTTTAGTGTGTCATCAAATTCAAAAGTAAATACCTTTGTTGTGTAGCCCAGCAGAGTAATCATAGAGAACAATATGCCCCCAATTACAGGTGCGGGGATACAAAAGTGCTCAAGAAACTTGATTCTCTTTCTTAAAAATTCCCCAATAATAAGTACAATTACAGCTAGGGCTAAAGTTTGGATTGCATCTAACTTGAATAACATGAAAAAACTCCTCTCACATAATAATTTTTTACATTGAGTTAATTAAACAAGAAAATTTAACAATAGAAGATTGATAAATTAATAACAATATGATAAAGATTGCATGTATATTAATATCCTCAATGTAGACATAAAGTGATTATATCATAATGTTGTATGATTGCAAATACTAATACTAGTCAATAAATTCAGAAAAGAAGTTTACAGAATATTAGGAAAAGTGAATTAGACAATAGCATAATTATTACTGAATAATGAATATGTATAAATTGTAAATGCATTTAAATTTTTACAATTTGCTATGGGATTATTAATATTACAAGGAGCTCCTATGGTCTGCTTATGATGGTATGAAACAAAATATAGACTAGTTCACCTTTTGATTCCCATATAAACTTAATTTAAAGGAATCATGCCGTTATTGACTAAATAGGAAATGATTGCTATTATAGTTGTAAATAGTTATTATTAATTAATAAATAATATGATTAACTGATGATAGTAATAGAGATATAAATGAAATAGATTTAATCGCTGATGCTCCTTATGAGTTTTGTCGTCATACGGATAGTATTATCAAGCTGTATGAAAGGCAAACTAAATGCAGTTGCCAGCGTAAGTGTAAAGGAGGACAAAATAATGATTCCTGATAATCCGAATATAAATATAAAATATGATACAAGCAAATTGAAGGAAATATGGTTTGCGGGGGGGTGTTTTTGGGGTGTAGAGACTTATATGTCTAGAATATACGGTGTATATGATGTTACCTCAGGTTATGCCAATGGAAATATAGAAAACCCAAGCTATAAAGAGGTGAGCAGCGGCAAAACTGGTTATTCAGAGGCTGTTCATGTGCGCTATGATCCGGATAGAGTAGAGCTTAAGACACTGCTATTGCATTTATTTAAAATTATCAATCCTACAGAGCGGGATAAGCAAGGGAACGATGTGGGAAGTCAATATCGAAGTGGTATCTATTATAAAGATGAAAGTGATAGGGCAATTATTGAAGAGGTTGTGGCACTAGAACAGAAAAAGTATACAAAGGCCATACAAACGGAGGTAGTACCACTTAAGAATTACTATTTAGCGGAGGACTATCATCAGGATTATCTGGATAAAAACCCTGGTGGATACTGCCACATAGACTTTAGCCACTTGAATAATCAATCAGTAAGCATTGACCCCCAAAAATATGAAAAGCCAAGTGAAGACGTGTTAAAGAGAACACTTACAGATATTGAATATAGAGTTACCCAGAAAAGTGAGACTGAGTATGCTTATTCTAATGAGTACTGGAATAGCAATAAAAAGGGAATTTACGTGGATGTCGCAACTGGTGAGCCTTTGTTTGCATCTACAGATAAGTTCGAATCCGGCTGTGGATGGCCAAGTTTTACAAAACCAATTGTTCCAGAGGTTGTTACTTATGAGGAAGACAAAACTTATAACATGATTCGTACAGAAGTCAAAAGTAGAAGTGGCGATTCTCATTTAGGACATGTATTTGAAGATGGTCCAAAGGAAGAGGGCGGCTTAAGATTCTGTATCAATGGTGCATCCTTGAAGTTCGTTCCCTTTGACCAAATGGAACAGGCAGGATACGGATTTCTTAAACATTTAGTAAAGTAGATCACAGTATAAACTTCATAAAAAGGTATTTGATAGAATAAAGACTCGCAAGTAAAATTGCGAGTCTTTTGCAGTCAATATGGTTTTAAAGCAAAATTAAACCCTAGAATCTGCGATTGAAAAAACTTCCGAAGAGCAATAGAAGGAGTGTTGCTCCAAGCAATCCCCTAAAGCCAGAATTTCCATAGCCTATATAATTACCATACATATCATACAATCTAGATTCTCTGTATCGTCCCACGGGGGTACCATCCATTCTGCGAACATAACCATCTCCTACATATGCCATTGGAGAGTAGGCCCTATTATAAATCACAGAGCCATCAGTATAACCAGCGATACGATTTTCACTGTCATAAATGATATCCTCGTCTACATACCCACGCATCCTACCATCGTAATCATATACCTTTTCCAAAATAACACCTCCTTTTACCTCTTTGTAATGATATATGTACCAATCGTACAAAAGGTGACAGGCTCTTAAGCTGCCTTTAACAAGCATAGAATAATTCAATGGAGTTCATCTATACTTAGATATGAATCTATAGATATTTTCAATAACCAAATGCTTGGAACTCCTTGTTTGCAGGGCTCACGACTGTTACACTTAATATGGATATAAAGTTAAAAGGGGGAATTAATCATGAGACCAGCAATTATGGAAGAAGTAGAAGCATTAAGAGGGATTAACTCGGTTAAAATAAAGGAAGCCAGTGAGGCAGGCAAAAAGGTAGTTGGCATGTATTGCGTTTTCTCACCACAGGAAATTGCTTTGGCGGCAGATGCTATTACAGTAACACTTTGCGGCACAAAACAAGAGCCTATAGAGGATGCAGAAAAAGAATTGCCTAGAAATCTTTGTCCGTTGATTAAATCAAGCTATGGTTTTGCTGTTACAGGAAAGTGTCCGTATTTCCATTTCTCTGATGTATTATTGGCTGAAACTACTTGCGACGGCAAAAAGAAAATGTATGAGCTAATGGGTAAAATTAAGCCTATGCACATCATGAATCTTCCTCAAACAGCCCAGGGCGAAGAGGCATTGGAATTATGGAAAAATGAAATGATACGTTTCAAGGGCTTCTTGGAAAAACAATTTAATGTTGAAATTACAGATGAAAAGTTGAAATCTGCTATAAAGCTTATGAATAGAGAAAGAAGCGCAATGAAGAGATTGCATAAGTTGAATGCACATAAGCCTGCCCCTATGACTGGTATGGATATGATGCTTTCACAATGGTTAAAGGGCTTCAACGTAGATAAAGAAGCAGGCATAGAGCTTATAGAAAGAGTAATAAATGAAGTTGAAGAGCAGATGTCAAAGGGTATTTATGCATTTGATGAAAAGGCTCCAAGAATACTACTTACAGGCTGTCCGATTGGAAGCGGTTCCGAAAAGGTACTTAAGATACTTGAAGAATCAGGAGCTAGTGTAGTTGCTCTAGAAAACTGTACAGGATATAAGGGCTTAGACGTAATGGTTGATGAAGATATAGATCCAATTACTGCGCTGGCACAAAAATATCTGTCTACTCCATGCTCATGTATGTCTAACAACAATGGCAGACTTGATCTAATTGAAAGACTTGCAAAAGAATATCAAGTAGATGGGGTAGTAGACTTGACATGGCAGGCATGTCATACATACAACATTGAATCATTTACAGTTAAAAACTTTGTGAAGGATAAGCTAAACCTTCCATTCCTACAAATTGAAACGGATTATTCTGACTCAGATGCAGGTCAAATAAAGACTAGAGTTGAAGCTTTCATAGAAACAATATAATCGTAGGGGATGCTGCTCACTGTGTCCCATAAATAGCTGAAAATATGATGCACCCCCAGATGATAGACATATCTAACATTTGGAGGTGCATTCTTATTTATGATAAAATATATTTATGATAACCCATGAAAGGGGAAGAATTATGTACAGTATAGGAATTGATGTAGGTTCTGTTGCTGCCAAGGCAGTGATATTTGATGGAAAAAATGTAATAGCAAAAAAGATGATTCCGACAGGTTGGAGTCCTAAAGAGTCTGGCATTGCACTTTACAATTCGCTCCTAGAGCATTCTAAAATAGATAAAAACAATATAAGAATGATTGTTGGCACCGGTTATGGCAGAATCGCTTTGCCCTTTATTGACCATAAGGTCACAGAGATAACCTGCCACGGCAAAGGAGCACACTATCTTGATGCAGACATCAGAACAGTTATTGATATAGGTGGGCAAGATAGTAAGGTAATAAGGTTGGACGAAGATGGGAACATAAAGGATTTTCTCATGAATGATAAATGCGCTGCAGGCACGGGACGATTCCTGCAGGTCATGGCCCATGCCCTTGAAATAGATGTGAGCCAACTTTCAGATATAGGAAGGGGGGCAGAACCACAAAACATCAACAGCATGTGCACGGTATTTGCAGAGTCCGAAGTCATAAGCTTGATGGCCAGCGGAGCCTCAAAGGAGAGTATCGCCGCGGGACTTTTACAGTCTATATGTAAAAAAACTTACTCTTTAGTAAGCCGGGTAGGGGCTGAGAGTAAGGTATTCTTTTCAGGTGGTGTTTCTAAGAACCTTTTACTAAGAGAATATCTAAGTGAAAAACTAGGAGTAGAGATTATTACATCGGAGCAATCTCAATTTCTAGGCGCAATAGGTGCAGCGGTAATAGGCTTTAAAAAATAAATTTATAGAAGGTGTTAACATGAGAGAGATTAAGAAAATTTCAATTATAGGTATTGGTGCAGTAGGATCTGCCTACGCCAGCAAACTGCATGACCTGGATCCGAAGTGTCTAAAGGTAATCGCAGATGCATCCAGATTTGAAAGATATCAGGTAAAGCCTTTTGTAGTGAATGACAGGAATTATAGTTTTAACTATGTGAGACCTGAAGAGATTGTGGAATATGCAGATTTAATCATAGTTTCTGTTAAATTTCATCAGCTACCGCAGGCAATAAAGGATATTAAGAATCATGTAGGACCAGATACCATTATTATCTCTCTAATGAATGGTATTACCAGCGAGAAGCAGCTTGGTGAGGTTTATGGGTTGGATAAGCTGCTTTATGGCATGGTATTGGCTATTGATGCAGAGCGACAAGATACCAATTCGAAATATGCTGACACTGCAAAGATTTTCTTTGGAGAGGAAAGCAATATAACACTTTCTCCTAAGGTTGCCGCAGTTAAAGAACTGTTTGATAAAGCAAGCATTGGATATGTAATACCTGAAAATATGATATATGCACTTTGGGGAAAGTTTATGTTTAATGTAGGCATAAACCAGACCTCAGCAATATTAAAGGCGACCTATAAGGTGTTTCAGGAAGTCAAGGAGGCGGAAGACCTTCTAAGGGCCGCGATGAAAGAGGTACTAGAATTATCCAATAAAATAGGCATTCACTTGAAGGAAGAAGAAATCGACAACTATGTGAACTTGGTAAAAAGACAGTCCCCAGACTCAAAAACCTCCATGCTGCAGGATGTAGAAGCAAAACGAAAGACAGAGGTAGAGATGTTGTCAGGAACTGTATGTGAGCTTGGTCAGCAGTACGGGGTAGATACCCCTGTTAACAGAACGTTATTTAGTATCTTGAGGACGATGGAGATGACTTATTAACAAAAAGCACGAACGCTTTGCATAGGGAATAACTTTCTGAAGTAAGGCTTCATCTACTCCAGAGAACAGCTTCCGAAGAAACTTGCTTTGCCCTTCTCCAGAGCTACAGCCCTCAAAGCAAGATTTCTGATGCTGCTGAAGCTGTCGGAAGAAAATTCGTTCCTTAGGCAAAGAATATACCTCTAAGTTATAAAAAGTACTGAACACTTTATATAGGGAATAACTTTCTGGAGAAAGGCTTCATTGACCCATAAGGAATACCTCTGAAGAAACTTGCTTTGTCTAACTCCGGAGTTCCAGCCTTCAAAGCAAGGTTTCTGTTGCTGCTGAAGCCGTTGGAAGAAAATTCGTTCCTTATGTAAAGAATATATTACTACAAAATTGAAATCCGACCACGAGCTTAGCGCCTTTATGATATTCATTGCATAAATAAGTAAAATAAACCAAAACTATATACAAAAGTTGCGTTTCGAGGTGAAGTAGTTTTATGTCGGGATTGAGAAAAATTGACATTAGAGAACTTGACCCTATAGTTCGGTACCCTACTGTAGCAGAAACCTTTGAGAGTTTGGAGGCGGGTGAAAAACTAGAGCTTACAAACGATCATGATCTTCAGCACTTATTGAAGTACAAATTCACACTTGATTATCCAGATGAGTATGACTATGAGTATTTAGAGCAAGGCACAGATATTTGGAGAGTAATTATAACGAGGCGAAAAGATGCACCCCCACTTCTATAAGTGGCGGTTTCGATTTCAGCAATAGGTGGGGGTCATATATCCCCTGCCTCGTTGAAACGCTCGGGTAGATTTTTTTGCAAAAGAGCAAAAAAATCTTAAAGTAAAGGTCTTGTTATAACAAAAAGGTTCTGAACAATTTGTTCAGAACCTTTTTTAGTGGGTGACATGAAAGACGCCCTAATATTTAATTAGAATCTTTTGCAGATCGCTGCAACTCTTTCTTTTGCTGAAGTAAGATCGCCGTCTTTGTTTTCTATAGTCCAGTTGATGATCTCAGCGATTTCAATCATTTCCTCTTTGCCAAAGCCTTTGCTTGTTGTAGCTGGAGTACCTATACGGATACCGCTTGTAACAAATGGACTTTGTGTTTCGAAAGGTACTGTATTCTTGTTTACTGTAATGCCTATTTCATCAAGCAAATGTTCTGCTTCTTTACCTGTAACGCCTTTATTTCTAAGGTCTACAAGCATTAGGTGGTTATCAGTACCGCCGGATACCAGATTGAAGCCTCTATCTGTAAGTGCAGCTGCAAGAGTCTTTGCATTATCTATGACTCTTTGTTGATACTCTTTAAATTCCTCAGATGCAGCTTCCTTGAAGCATACAGCCTTAGCGGCAATAATGTGCATCAATGGACCGCCTTGGATACCTGGGAATATTGTTTTATCAACATCCTTTGCATACTTTTCCTTGCAAAGGATAGCGCCACCTCTTGGGCCTCTTAAAGTCTTATGAGTAGTAGTTGTAACAAAGTCAGCATAAGGTACTGGGCTTGGATGAAGTCCTGTTGCTACAAGACCTGCAATATGAGCCATATCTACCATCATGTAAGCTCCAACTTC
>JARBUB010000198.1 GCA_029239905.1 Clostridia bacterium | reverse complement strand
GCGCCTAATCTTTCTATGGACTTTTCTGCCCATGAAAAATCGTCAGAATCTGAAAAGAACTTGAATAAATCTTCTAGTAGCTTTTTAGTATCGTCATTATCGAATTTTTTATCATTTTTATCTTTCTTGTCATACCTGACGATATTAGCTTGATTATCAATTGTTGTGCTATTTTGGTTAACTGAGGCAAATACTGGAACAATTGCCATGGATATTACCAAAATAAAAGTTAGACAAATTGCTGTAATTTTTTTAATCATTTTTTTTCCCTCCTGTTTTGTTTTCATTATATACTTCGTTGGTGTTTTTCATATTTAGGGTATAATTTACAAAAAAAATAAAGGTTTCAAGTTTTTACATATTAAATCTATTTTGTTGACAATATAAAAGGATTATGTTAAAGTATTAAAAAATAAACCTTTAACATAGTCCTGAGAGGCTAGCAAGGTATTATATTTAAGCAAACTGATATTAAAGCAGTTTGGCTGTTTATGGATATATTGCCTTCTAACTCTCGGGTTGGAAGGCTTTTTTATTATAAAAGGCACATGGGTTCATATGCACCTATGGTTGCATTTATATGACCTTTAAGATAGTCCAGAGAGACTAAAAAGGAGGAGAAATTATGAATTTAAAAGGAAGACACCTGATTGATCCAAATGATTTCAGCTTGGAGGAATTTAAACAAGTCTTTGACTTAGCAGACAAAATGGTTGAATACAGGGATGCCTTTGGGAGCGTCTGCAAGGGTAAAATACTAGGCACATTATTTTATGAGCCAAGTACTAGAACTAGACTCAGTTTTGAATCAGCTATGCTTAGACTTGGAGGCACTGTACTAGGCTTTTCTGATGCCAGTACAAGCTCGGTTTCTAAGGGTGAAAGTATTGCAGACACAATAAGAGTACTAGATACCTATGCTGACATTGTTGTTATGAGACATCCTAAGGAAGGCGCACCCATGCTCGCATCTGAATATTCAAGGGTTCCTGTAATTAATGGAGGGGATGGAGGACATCAGCACCCAACTCAAACCTTAACAGATTTGCTTACGATAAGGAGACTGAAAGGAAGTCTAGACAACCTGACAGTAGCTTTCTGTGGAGATTTGAAGTTCGGAAGAACTGTTCACTCTCTAGTAAGTACCTTAGCAAGATATAATGCAAACAAATTTGTGTTCATTTCACCGGCAGAACTGAAATTCCCAGAGCATTTAAAAGAAACACTGATGGAAAAGCATAATATAGAAATATACGAAACAGAAAGCTTGGAAGAAGTAATTAATCAAGTAGATATTCTATATATGACAAGAATTCAAAGAGAAAGATTCTTCAATGAAGCAGACTATATGCGACTGAAAGACAGCTATATATTAACGAGAACTAAGCTAGTGGATGCAAAGCCAGATATGTTGGTTATGCACCCGCTTCCAAGAGTAAATGAAATTGCATACGATGTAGATGATGATCAAAGAGCAGCTTACTTCAAGCAGGCGGAACTAGGAATATATGCAAGAATGGCCTTAATGGCACTTCAATTGGGGGTGGATGTAAATGTTGAAGGTAAATAGCATCAACTGCGGAATCGTAATAGATCATATCACTGCAGGCAAGGGTATGAAGATATTTGAAAAACTGAAATTGGCAGATGCTGAGTTTCCGGTAGTATTACTAATCAACGTGTCCAGTAATAAGCGTGGGAAAAAGGACATCATCAAAATAGAGAATAAAATAGACTTGGATCTGACGATGTTGGGGCTTATAGATCCGACCTTAACAATCAATATAATAGAAAATGATGAGATCATTAACAAAATGCAGGTAAGCATCCCGGAAGAGGTTCAAGGCTTATTCAAATGCAAAAACCCAAGATGCATAAGCAATTTTGATGAATATGCAGTGCCTAAATTTGAATTGGCTCACAAGAACGGCAAAATAAGATATCGCTGCAGCTACTGTGAAGAGCTGACTTCATATTCAATATAGGAGATTCAATATGGAACAGTATAAAAAAGAATTTATTGAGTTCATGGTAAATAGCAATGTAATCACCTTCGGAGATTTTGTCACCAAAAGCGGTAGAAATACACCCTTCTTTATAAACACTGGAAATTTTAAAACCGGAGCTCAAATGGGCAGGCTAGGTGAGTTTTATGCAAAAGCTATTAAAGAGTATTTTGAGGAAGGCTTCGAAGTGCTGTTTGGGCCAGCGTATAAGGGAATACCTTTAAGTGTGGCGACTGTAATTGCTTTAAATAATCTATATAATATGGATGTTTCCTATTGCTCAAATAGAAAAGAGATAAAAGATCATGGGGACAAAGGAATTTTGATGGGCGGCAAACCAAAGGATGGGGACAGAGTAATCATTATAGAGGATGTGACTACGGCAGGCACCTCTATACATGAAACTATGCCAATTCTTAAAGCTCAGGGCGAAGTAGATGTACTAGGCTTAATCATCTCTGTAGATAGAATGGAAAGAGGAACTAGTGAGAAATCAGCATTCCAAGAGCTTCAGCAGCAGTATGGTTTGAAAACACACGCCATAGTTACAATGCAGGAAGTGGTGGAGTATCTGTATAATAATCAGGTGGATGGCAAGGTATTGATTGATGGCGAAATGATGATGAAGATTGAGGAATATTACAAGATATATGGGATCTTATAGAAAGTAAGTAAGCCTTCGAGGTATAGTAAAGGAAGAGCACTTGTATCTGACACAAGATATTCGATTTGTTTTGTACTAATTGCTTATACTGTATGAAAATTCTACCCTCGCAAATGGCCCTCCATGGCCATGGGCTCGGCTGCTGGCATCCATGCCAGCAATTACGAATTTTAATTACAGTATTTCGCAAAGTACAAATACATATCTCATAATTGTGTCCTATACAATCACTCTTCCTATACTATACCGGGGCATATAAAAAGATCAGGGATATCTCTTCCTTGATCTTTTTTTTGCGGGCAGACATAGAGCATCGGGTCTTGAAAATTCAAGAGGATGCCTAAACCTGCCCCCACGGTTTATTGCTGCATGTATGCTAATAGCAGCTTTGCTGTATTTGTAATTGAATCAACATGTGTCCTTTCATAGGCGTGGGATGCATAAACGCCAGGGCCTATGAGGCCAACCTTCAGGTTTCGTCCGGCTCTTAGGGCTGCACCACCGTCTGATCCGTAGAAGGGATAAATATCAACTTTATACTCTGCGCCAATTTCTTTAGCTAGTTTAACTAGTCTATTGCGAAGTTCTAAGTCATAAGGGCCACCGCCATCCTTGGCGCAGATGGAAACGGTATATTCATCTGAGTTTTGGCCAACACCTAATGCGCCCATATCAACGCATAAAAGCTCTGCAACACTATCATCAATTCCGTGACTCGCGCCATGTCCAACTTCTTCGTGATTGGTAATGAATAATTGTATATCTTTTTCAGGAATGATGTTGTTTTCCTTCATATATTTGCAAGCACCAAGTATAATTGCCACACTGGCCTTGTCATCAAGGTGTCTGGTCTTTACAAAGCCGCTTTCTGTAACTCTGAATCTGCTGTCAAAGGAGATGAAATCACCAACATCGATACCTAATTCTTCCACATCTTTTTTAGTAAAGACTTTCTCGTCTATTGCAATTTCAAGGCCTTCGATGGTTCTTTCCTGAGTTCTCGCATCTTGATGTACATGGACGGAAGGCTTTGTTGTGTAGAATGTACCTGTATAGCTTTTTCCCCCACCTGTATGTATAACACAGTTTTCGCATTCAATTGATTGAGGCATATAGCCTCCTACCATAGTAATAGACAACCTGCCGCTGCCTTTGATTTCTTTAACCATAGCACCTAGTGTATCTGCATGGGCGATAATCGCCTTTGCCGCTGATTGATTTTTGCCTTTATAATAGGTAAGAAGTCCGCCTTTGTTGTTGTAGCTGACGACCATGCCTAGCTTGTTGAACTCAGACTCAATAATTTTCATCACTTCACTAGTCATTCCCGAAGGGCTTGGTGTAGTGCAAAGCTTTTGCAGAATTTCCAATGTATATTCTAGATTTATCATAATATACCCCCTAATTTAAAGTAGTGCTGGTTTTTACACCAGCACTAAATATTATTGTTTAAAATTCAAATTTATTCTTGAAGTACTCATTTAGCTCGTCAATTTTAACTCTGACTTGCTGCATGGAATCTCTTTCGCGTATTGTCACGCTTTGATCTTCAAGTGAGTCAAAATCAAAGGTTATGCAATATGGAGTACCGATTTCGTCTTGTCTCCTATAACGCTTTCCGATACTGCCTGTTTCATCATATTCGCAATAATAATTCTTCAGTAAACCTTCATAAACCTTGAAGGCATCATCGCCTAGTTTCTTAGATAATGGTAATACTGCAATCTTCACCGGCGCTAAAGCAGGATGAAAACGAAGTACTGTTCTGAAGTCACCTTCGGCAACCTCTTCTTCGTCATAAGCATCGCATAAGAAGGCCAAAGTTACTCTATCACAACCAAGGGAAGGCTCTATGCAGTATGGCACATATTTTTCGTTTGTAGTGGGGTCAAAGTATGACAAATCTGTTTTTGCGTGTTCCATATGCTGCTTAAGGTCATAATCAGTTCTGGAGGCAATACCCCACAACTCACCCCAGCCAAAGGGGAACTTAAATTCTATGTCAGTAGTTGCATTGCTGTAATGTGAAAGCTCTTTCGCGGAATGGTCACGCATCTTTATACTTTCTTCTTTTAGACCAAGTGATAGCAGCCAGTTCTTGGCAAAGCTCTTCCAGTAATCAAACCATTCAAGCTCCTTGCCTGGCTGACAGAAAAATTCAAGTTCCATTTGTTCAAATTCTCTGATTCTAAAAATGAAGTTGCCTGGTGTAATTTCATTTCTAAAGGATTTACCTATTTGTGCAATACCAAAAGGCATCTTTTTTCTTGTTGATCTTTGAACATTTAAAAAGTTTACAAAGATACCTTGAGCAGTTTCAGGTCTTAAGTATATTTCTGTTTGTGTGTCCTCTGTTACACCTTGGAAGGTCTTGTACATCAGATTAAACTTTCTGATATCTGTAAAGTTTTCCTTCTTGCAGTTAGGGCAAGCAATTTTGTTTGTTTTCATATAATCAAGAAGCTGCTCGTTGCTCCAACCCTCTACCAGCATTTGCTTGTCATTGGCAGCATTCCAGTCTTCAATCAGTTTATCTGCCCTGTGTCTTGTTTTACACTCTTTGCAATCTATTAAAGGATCACTGAATCCGCCGACGTGGCCCGATGCTACCCAAACTTGAGGATTCATTAATATCGCACAGTCAACTCCTACATTGTAAGGGCTTTCCTGTACAAACTTTCTCCACCAAGCTTTTTTTACATTGTTCTTCAGCTCTACGCCTAGTGGACCGTAATCCCAAGAATTTGCAAGGCCTCCGTATATTTCAGAGCCAGGAAATACAAAACCTCTGGTTTTGCTTAAGGCAACAATCTTATCCATCGTTTTTTCTACTGTCATAATAACTCCTCCTATAAACTATGCAGAG
>JARBUB010000197.1 GCA_029239905.1 Clostridia bacterium | reverse complement strand
CTCCAAGGTCGGATACTTCTCTTCTGTATTAATATTTATATAAACATATCTTTGATGATTCTTAAGCAAGCTGTTGTATATAGGCTTTACATCCTTAATCATACTGCATTCAAGCAGTAAAGCCTCGAACTCCGTATCTGTAAGAATGTAGTCAAAATCTCTGATACCTTCGATCATCCTGAGTATTTTAGGTGTGTGTCCCGACGAGCTTCGAAAATACTGACTGACTCTATTTTTAAGGTTTTTAGCCTTGCCGATATAGATAATATTATCATGTACATCCTTCATTATGTAGACGCCGGGATTACTCGGCAACTGCCTAACCTTTTCTTTTAAATCCACCAGCCACACCTCGCTTTGCTTTATATGTTCTGCGCTATACAACTTAAATTAAATTCAAATAAAATAGTGCAAAGCATTTTCCTCTGTTCAAATGTTGAAAATTATATATATACTGATTTTATCTTACTTTTTTAATTATATACAATTCATTTTTGTCACAATTCTATAATTGGTGAATATACTAAAGTATGATGTGCTCATTATAATATTTCTCTAACAAATTTTTATAGTGAATGAATAAAGAATTGACAGATACATTACGTATCGGGTCTTTGGACAATGGAAGCTATCCATAGGACAATTCTAAGGGAATTTGTTCTATGGATTTTTCTATATAAATATATTTTGTACATTCTGACTTAATGTAAAACGTCTAGTGCAAAACATATAATAGGAGGTTAAGGCATGAACAACATTAACTTTAACAAGATAAAGAAGATATTATGGATTATCCTTTTTGCAAATTTATTTGTTGCCGTCCTTAAGATAATACTTGGGTATTTAATAAAAAGCTCTAGCCTCACAGCAGATGGTTTCCACTCTCTAACAGATGGTTCCTCCAACATCGTAGGTTTGGTAGGCATACAATTTGCATCTAAACCCGTGGACGCAGAGCATCCTTATGGTCATAGCAAGTTTGAGACACTTGCCGGTCTATTTATCGCAGTTATGCTTTTTGTACTTGGGCTTAAAATCATCAGCAGCGCCTTTGCAAATTTGATGCACCCAATGACTCCCACCGTAAGTTTTGCAAGCATTTCCGCCTTACTCATTACCTTGGCAATCAATATATTTGTATCTACGTATGAATACCGTCAAGGCAAGAAGCTGAATAGCATTTTGCTTGTTTCAGATTCTCTTCATACCAAAAGTGATATTTTTATATCTCTTGGTGTTTTAGTAACGCTTATCTGCATTAAGCTCGGATTTCCCCCGATTATAGATCCTCTTGCTTCACTTGTTGTATCCATATTTGTAATTCACGGAGCTTATGAAATATTTACTGAAACAAGCGGTGTATTGGTTGATCAAGCAGTCGTCTCAACTGAAGAAGTGCAAAGCATCATAATGTCCTTTCCCCAAGTAAAAAACGTTCACAAGATCAGAAGCAGAGGCTGCAATCACAGTGTATATATTGACTTGCATCTATTGGTTGAACCCCTGATGAGCATCGAAAGCTCTCATATACTAATGCATGAGATAGAAGAAAAGCTGTGCTTAGGTCTAGAGAGGTCCGTGCAAGCTTATATCCATTTGGAACCCTTTTATGAAGAATCCAAGCTATTACGATAAGCAAAATCTACAGTGTCATTATAATGAAATAAAGCATGCAGAATTATTCCTGTTTTGCCAAGGCTTCTCGTTGACAATTTTCGACAAATATCTTAAACTTATTAAACACCATATATTTATGTATTATAGAAGGAGTTTAATATGTTACTTTATGCAATCATTTTTATAAATCTAGCTTTTGTATTCTACACAGTTGGCGTTTGGAGTGAGAAAATACAAAAGAAACTAAAAGGCTGGCACCTTGTAGTTTTTGGGATTGGTCTTATTTTTGATACACTTGGGACAAGCTTTATGGCTGGAATAGCTAAGAATGGATTTTCACTGGATTTTCACGGCATAACCGGCATATTGGCAATTGCTTTGATGCTGATTCATGTCATCTGGGCAGCATGGGTTATGTTTAGTAACAACAAAAAAATGCAGCTTAGTTTTCATAAATTAAGCTTTATTGTTTGGATTATTTGGTTAATTCCCTTTATATCCGGTGCAGTTTATAGCATGATGAAATAAAAAAAGCTTTACTTCCAAAGCATAAGAGGGCTGGCAAATTGACCAGCCCTCTTGCTTATTTATAATAAAGCTTATGCATATTGCGCTTGATATAACTCTTTGTAGTATCCACCCTTCTGTAATAGCTCATCATGGTTGCCCATTTCTACAAGCTTGCCTTTTCGAAGCAGTATTATCTTATCTGCATTCCGAATTGTAGAAAGCCTATGAGCAATTATCAGGGTGGTACGATTCGCAGATATATTCTCTATTGATTGCTGTATCAGCAGCTCAGTATTTGTATCAATATTAGAGGTTGCTTCGTCCAGCACCAAAATCGCTGGATCATGAGCTATCGCTCTGGCAAAGGATAAAAGCTGTCTTTGCCCTGCTGAGAAAGTACTACCTCTTTCCCTGACAGGTTCCTGCATGCCACCAGGCAGTTCATCAATAAACTCATTGGCACAGGACAGCTCCAAGGCTTCATTAACTTGAAATTCGGATATTTCATCGTTTAAAGCTATATTCCGCCTGATGTCACCTGAAAATAAAAATACATCTTGGAGCACAACAGCTACATTCTTTCTTAAGTCCCAAAGCCTATAATCATTAATATCAATTCCATCTATATAAATATTTCCCTTTTGAATTTTATAAAACCTTGATATCAAACTGATGATGGTAGTTTTACCTGCCCCCGTTGCCCCTACAAACGCTGCTGTCTCTCCAGCTGCTATTTTGAAGCTTACACCCTTCAATATCCAATTTTCTTCATTGTAGGCGAACCAGACATCTTTGAACTCTATATCTCCCTTAAGTCTTTCTATTGCAATGCCTGTGTCTAAATCCTCCAATAATGCCTCTTGATCCAAAAGCTCAAATATACGATCAGCGGAAACAATTGCTGATTGAATTGTGTTATAGTTCTCTGCCAAATCATTTATAGGCTCAAAAAATTGTTTAATATAAGTTGTAAAGGCATATAAGACCCCGAGCTCCAAGGTTCCACCAATTATCTTGCCCATGCCATACCAAACCAATATTGCTATAGTTAAGGTCTGCAATATCTCGATAATGGGTCTCAGCAAGCTATTCATTTGAACCTGAAACATAGTGGACTTAAAATACTTATCATTAAGAAACTTAAACTCTTTTTGTTTCTCCAGCTCTCTGTTAAAAATTTGCACCAGCTTCATACCGGAGATATTTTCAGCAAAGAAACCGTTTATCTGACCAATCAGACTCTTCATGGTCTTAAAATTTTCTTTTATTTTATTTTTAAAGAAATTTGTAATCAGGAAAATGAAAGGTATCGCAACAAAGCTTATAGCTGCCAAGCCCACGTTCATGCGAAACATAACAAATATGATACCTGCCAATAGAAAAATATCTCTAAACAAATTTATCAAGATATCAGTAAACACTTCATTCAAAGCCTCTACGTCATTGGTAGCCCTTGTTATCAAACGCCCCGTAGAGAATTTGTCCAAATAAGATAGGGGCAGATATTGTATATGTGTAAAGACTTTTTTACGCAGCTTGCTTATAATCTGCTGCCCTGCATAGTTCATCAAATTCACTTGTCCAAAGGTCAGCAATGCTCCAAATACAATAGCCAGCATATAAAATATCCCCATAGCAGTTATGGAGTATAAACCAGCCTCAGTTTTGCCATTGATCAAGAAATCATCGATGACTATTTTAAGAATGTATGGCTTCGCCAGCTGTGCCGCATTTACCAACAAAACACAAATTGCTGCAATAATAACTATATTAAGATATGGAATAGTGAATTTTAGAAGTCTTACAATACTATTCTTCTTCATCATCCACCATCCTTCCCATTTCTTCCTTGAACTGTTCCTGATAAATTTCATAGTATAAGCCTCTTTGCTCAAGGAGCTTTTCATGACTTCCTCTTTCTACTATACGTCCATGGTCCATCACTATTATTTCATCCGAATGTTTCACTGCTGATATACGATGGGCAATTATAATAGCCATTTTATCCTTTAATATTTGAGAGAAGTTATTTATTATTTCTTCCTCTGTTTTGGTATCAACCGCAGATAAGGCGTCATCCAATATCAGCAGCTGAGGCATTTTGATCAATGCTCTTGCTATAGATATTCTCTGCTTTTGACCACCGGACAAATTCACACCTCGTTCTCCAATCATAGTATCAAAACCCTTTGGAAAAGAACTTATATTATCATATACACAGCTTAGCTTGGCTGCATTTGCAATATCTTCCTCAGAATATATATCTTTGAAGAAGCCAATGTTTTCCTTGATACTTGCAGAAAACAGGAAGTTGTCTTGTGGGACATAGCCAATATCACTTCGAAGAATCTCCAGTGGGTATTCTCCGATATCCCTTCCGCCTATCTTGATGCTGCCTTCTTCTATCCTATAAAGCCTCAAAAGTAAATTTACCAAAGTAGTTTTTCCGCTGCCGGTCTTACCGATGATACCTAATACCTTCCCAGATTCCAGCTTTATGCATATGTCCTTCAAGGCATATTCGTCACATCCAGGGTATTTAAAACTCAGATCCTCTAGATCAATATCTCCAACAATTTTATTCAAGTTTTTATCTGCCGTTTCTTCAGTTATATCAGTTTTTGCTTGAAAAATCTCATTCAGCCGCTTGTAGGAAGCCAAACCCTTCTGAGTCAAGTTTATTACTCTTCCTACAGATATGATCGGGGTCATGATCATTGCTAAATACCCATTAAAGGCAACAAAGTCACCAAGGGTTATGATGCCGCTGCGCACTAAGCCACTGCCATATATAAGATTCAACATAAAACTAACCCCGAAGCATACTTCAATCATCGGCGAAAGCATCGATGACACTCTCACCATCCTTATATTGGATTGCTTTATTTTTTCATTCAATATGTCAAAGTTATCAACCTCTTGCTGCTCCTGCACATAAGACTTTATGACTCTTATCCCGGATATATTCTCCTGTACTCTATCAGATATACCCGCAAAGCTTTCTTGTACTGTTTTAAAGCGCAGCTGCACAAGTCCTCCTATTTTGAACATTGCTATCACTATGATAGGAATAGGCAATAGCGCCAATATGGTAAGGGTAAGATTTACAGATCTGACCATGGAAAATATGGAAATAGTACTTAAACATACACCATTAATTGTCATGGCTAGAGCCGGCCCAAAAGCCATTCTTACAGCAGACACATCATTAATTGCATAAGCCATAAGGTCCCCTGTTTTTCTATTATTATAAAATTGCACTGGTAAGCTTTGAAAGTGCTTAAAAAGCCTTTGCCTCAAATAACACTCCATATTTCTGGCATTGCCAACTATAAAATATCTCCATGTGTAACGGGTTAGAAAGGCAAGTACTGCAACTAGCACAAGGAGCTGCAGGTAATAAAATACGCTCTGCTTATCTATAGTCTTTGCGTCAAGTAAATCT
>JARBUB010000196.1 GCA_029239905.1 Clostridia bacterium | reverse complement strand
CTTCAATAAGAAACCTGTGTTTACTGTAGTTTTCTAAAAGCATTTTTGGCAGATGGGACACATCTACTTCTATGGTTCTTTTGTTGTGCATTATTTTATCAAGATATGCTTTTGCGCAGATAATTTGAATTGTGCTGTAGAGCTCGCCTATATTTGATTTAAATTCATGGGATAAAAGACAAAGGAACACATGACGAGTTACTTCCATGGTCTCATTCAGTCGTGTACATTCCTTATTTAAAAAATAGTTCATGATTTCAATCTTCTCATAGGTCGGTCTGCTGCTAAGGCTGGGTATATTTATAACAATAGGAATTCGCCTTAGAAAAGACTGAAGCATTGAGGATTCAGGATCCTCAGTTGTTGCGCAGATAATAAGTACTTTGTTATTTTGTATAAGCTTGGTGTCTCCCAGCCTTCTATACTGACCTTTGTCTATTAGCTGAAAAAGCATCTCCTGTGCTTCCGAAGGCAGCCTGTGAACTTCGTCTAAGAAGAGTATGCCGTTTTGAGCCTTTTCAATCAATCCATCCTTATCTTTATCAGCTCCTGTAAATGCACCTCTTAAATATCCAAAAAGCTGAGAATATATCAATTGAAAGTTATAGCTGTAGTCAGCGCAGTTTAAAGTTACTAAAGGTGCACTGCTGCGGTTTTTATCTGTGTTTATAAGAAACTTATGTATGGATTCTACAAAGGTACTTTTTCCGACTCCTGTTTCACCTAGAATAAGCATATGAAGTCCATGAGGAGGGTATAAAACTCCGGACTTGGCTTGTTCGATTTGCTGTGTTAGGCTTCCATTGAAACCTATAAGACTTTTAAAGCTATCTGAGGAAAATTGAGAATTTTTTATGCTTAAATTCGATGCAGTATTTTTAGCTGGGGGGTTATCTGTGTTACTATTGGCACAATTCATAAGTTCTTCAAGGTTGTCAAAGGCTTCAGGAAGATAGCTTTTTTTAAACTTTTCTAATACAACAGATTTTTCAAGATACAGAGTAGGCTTGCCTTTTATCTTGATAACCCTGCCTTCCTTAAGTAAAACATTCAGTTCCCTTGATACGTTACTCCTGTCAAAGCTTGATTTTTCAGCGATCACTTGGGTTTCAACGCCTGAGATATTTTTTGTGGCCTTAATACTCTTTTCAGTCAAAGCTTTTATGGTATCATAAATTTTTTCTTTTCTACTACTCATCTAAAAGCTCCTTTATCTAACACACTTTACAATATTATATCTATTATTTTTGGCACACATTTATACCTGTGTTAACCCCAGTGTTTTCAAGGTGTTAAGAGGGTCTATTAATATTGGCATGGTAGTTGCTCTAATATATTGCATAGCTGACACAATTCAATCGGGAGAGGAAGGATACCTTTGAGAAAGATTATAGTAGCTTCACATGGAAAGCTGGCACAGGAACTGGTAAACACCTCTAGAATGTTTACTGACTATGAAGGCTTAACTGCATTAGGCATTGAAACAGGTGATGATTTGCAGAAGTTCAAGGAAAAAATGACTGCTGAAATATTCGAGGAACCTTATGAGGAAGTGCTTCTATTAGTGGATTTATTGGGGGGAACCCCATTTAATACAGCAATTCAGGTAGTGCATGGCTATAAAGGAGAAAAGAAAATTGAAATACTGACAGGTGCAAATTTGCCAATGCTTTTAGAAGTTCTTTTAGCACCTGAAGAAACTGGAATGAATGAGCTTAAGAAGACTGCTGTTGAGATAGGCAGACAGGGAATTAAGGACTTTTTCTATGAAATGAGTAAGAAAGATGAGGGGAGGTGAAAAGGTGAATATTGTATTGAGCAGAATAGACGAAAGACTAATACACGGTCAAGTCATGACCGCTTGGATAGGTTACTCTAAAGCAAACAGAATTATGATAGTGGATGATGACATATATAAGGATGATTTCATGAAGCAGGTTCTAATATTAGCTGCACCGTCCAATATCAAGCTTGAGGTTTACAATGTAGAAAAAATGGTTGAGCAGTATCAAAAGGATACAAATAATACTCCGGCTATATTGCTTTTTAAGAATCCGTTATATGTATTGAGACTTATCGACAAGAATATCAAACTGGGTTCCATTGATTTAGGCAACATGGGGTCCGCACCAATGAGAAACAAGGTATGCAAAAACATATATCTGACTGACCGTGAGAAAGAAATACTTAAAAAAATAGCCGAAGCTGGCTGCAGGGTAATTGTTAGAATGCTTCCAAACGACCCTGTGAAAGAATTAAAGGATTTTTAATCAAATATTAAAAAGGAGTTGTGTAGTATGTCGCTATTTCTACAGGCACTTATTATTGCTTTACTAACATGGTACGTTGCCACTGCAATGCCTATGTTCCTTCGATGGTCCTTCTATTTCGGAGCACCTCTTGTAGCAGGACTTATTAACGGACTTTTATTCGGAGACGTTATGTATGGATTAAAGGTTGGTGCTAATATTCAAATGGCTTATCTTGGTATGGTAGCAGTAGGTGGAGCATTACCTTCTGATATGGCGTTGGCAGGTTATTTGGGGACTGCTTTAGCTATGGCTGTAAAACTGCCTCCGGAGGCTGCGCTTACGGTTGCGGTTCCTCTAGGTGCACTTGGCTTAATATGCTTCAATGCAAAGATGACCTTGAATGCGATCTGGGTACACAAAGCAGAAACATATGCAAAGGAAGGTAATATCAAGGGAGTAAGAAACATGAATTTGTTTGCATCACAGATATTTCCTATATTAACTTACTTCATTCCTTCATTTATCGCCCTTTATTTTGGTTCTAAAGGCCTTGAAAGAGTGTTATCCATAGTTCCTACTTCTGTTATAAATGCATTAAAGGTAACAGGCGGTCTTATTCCTGCACTAGGAATTGGAATGCTCTTAAGCTACTTGTGGAAAAAGGATGCTGCACCGTATTTTATTGTTGGATTTATATTATCAGCATATTTGAAGCTTGATGTTATGTCTATCGCTATACTTGGCGGATGTATAGCAGCAGTGTATGTTTTCAATTCAAGGAAAAGAGGTGCTGTAAATGAACAATAGTCCTTCAACCAAATTAACAAAAAAGGATTTAGTCAAGACTTGGTGGACATGGATTTGCTTCGGTCAAATTTGCTATAACTATGAGCGTCTTATGGGCTTGGGGTTCTGCCATACCATGAGTATTATAATCAAGAAGCTTTATAAGACAAAGGAAGAGATAAGTGAAGCGTTAACAAGACACCTGAACTTCTTCAATACCGAAAATACTTGGGGTTCCATAATAGTAGGAATATCTACTGCATTAGAAGAAGAAAAAGCGAACGGTAAGGAAGTTGACCCTGAATTAATAAACAATATAAAGACCTCATTGATGGGACCAATGGCTGGAATAGGAGATTCAGTAACTCAAGGTATAGTAAAGGTCGTTTTACTTGCAATAGGTGTTGACCTTGCTCTTCAGGGCAATGCATTTGGACCTATACTATTTGTAACTTTGTTCACAGTTTATTCTGCCGGTGTAAGCTATTCACTCTTTTTCTCAGGCTACAGAATGGGTAAAAATGCTGTACTTAAACTTTTGTCCTCAGAAGTAACAAAGTCTTTAACTGATGGGCTTAAGATAATGAGCATGATGGTAGTTGGTGCTTTAGCTTCAACAACAATAGTTGCCAATGTTAGACTTGAATACACCATCAACAAGACAATATTAAAGGTACAGCCTATATTGGATAAGATATTCCCTAAGATGGTGCCTCTCAGCATTCTGTTATTAACCTTCTGGTTGCTAAGAAAGAAAGGAAAATCACCGACCTTTATATTGCTGGTGCTGTTCATACTAGGCTTTGCAGCTACTTACTTAAAAATATTATCATAAAAAGCTGAGGTTAAAGGTCTAAATGACCTTTAATGGGTAGTTTGCGAGTGAAAAGGAGTACTCATAAACTACCCAGTGTTTCGACTGAAAGGAGAAAAATCATGAGAAATTATCTTCAAGAGCATAGAGATACTTTTAAAACTGATAAGCCAATCATAGGATGTGTGCATCTTATGGCGCTTCCAGGAACACCTTACTATGATCCAACGATATCCTTTAGAGAGCATATTAATAGAGCAGCAGAGGAAATAAAAGCTCTTCAGGATAGCGGATTTGATGCTGTCATATTCGCAAATGAAGGCGACAGGCCATATGTGTTTAATGTAGGTCCAGAAATAATTGCAAGCTATGTGAGAATTGTATCAGAACTGCTTCAATATATAACAGTACCTTATGGTTGTGGAGTTCTTATAGATCCTATTGCAACCTTAGCTGTTGCAAAAGCCATCGATGCCAAATTTGTACGCACATACGTTACTGGAACATACGCAGATATCTTCGGATTCCATGATTTCAAGCCTGGCGATATATATAGATATAAAAAACAAATAGGTGCTGATGACGTTAAAATATACTGCTACTTTGACGCTCATGCAGGAACCTCTTTAGATACAAGAGAGCAGTCCTCAATGATAGATGCAGGCTTAGCAATAGTAGAACCGGCGGGTGTCTTAATACCTGGACAAAGAGCAGGCCTTGCACCTAATCTAAAAGAAGTTAAGAAGATAAAAGACAGATACCCTAATCACCCAATCCTCATAGCAAGTGGAGTAAATAAAAATAACGTAAAGGAAGCGCTAGAAGTATCAGATGGTTTTGTTATAGGAACAAGCCTGAAGAGAGATGGAGTGCTTTGGAATGAAGTGGATTTTAATAGAGCGAAGGAATTTATTAAGGCGGCGAAGGGTTAATTTAAATGATAAAACTACCGGGAAATGGGTCATAAGCCACTCGAATCTTATCTAAATTTATTACAATAAATGCTGTTAAGCGCAAAGCTTAGCAGCATTTTTATTTTCTTAATGTCAATTACAACGGAGTACTAGAATTAAAGAAATGCCTTCTGAAAACCATATTGACAAAACCATCCCTCCTCCTTATAATACCCCTGCCTTAAGAGAAGGGCACTTTTGGTTAACCAAATAGCTAATCAAAATTTAAAGGGGGAACTGATGTGAATCTGAAGATCTTGAACGCAACCTTTAAGAGAAATTTTATTATGCAGATGAGAGCCTATCCAAAGGATTTCTTTATTGGAAATACTCTCACAGGTATCTACACTGTGCTTTCGGCTTATTTTATGTACCAACTTTTGTTTAAGGGAAACTTGGATGCTTCCTTTAGTACTTACTCAGGAACAGGGGATTATATGAGCTATGTTATTGTAGGAACTGCTCTTTACTTGTTTGCAGTGAGAACCTGTCTTAACGTAAGCAGAAGTCTTATAACTGAGCTGAGAGAAGGGACTTTAGACAGCTTGATGATTGCGCCTTTTAACAGGGTTCAGTATTTTTGCGGCAATATGCTTCAACAGACTATAACCACGAGTCTTGAGATAATGGTTATGGTGATTATAAGTCTATTCTTTGGTGCTGATTTTTCAAGGGTCAATCTCATTTCTTTTGTTTCAGGCTATGCAGCTTCAATGTTTGCTTATTTTTCGCTGTCCTTAGTACTGGCGGCGGTAATGCTTTATTTTAGAGATACTTATATATCTCAAAACACCTTGTTTGCTCTT
>JARBUB010000195.1 GCA_029239905.1 Clostridia bacterium | reverse complement strand
AAGAAAGAAATAGGGAACATTGAAACTTCTGGCAATATAAAAGTTGTGAATAAAGCCTCTAAGAAAGTCCACAAATAATTAAAACAATTTTTTGACTATATTTTTCTGGTTTTAGCACACATGGTTATACCCTTTGGAGAGAGTTAGCAGCCGAGGGGTATTTACTTTGCTAAAATCAAATATCCAATTTTGACTTGGTTATATACTTGCATTGATTTTTAGAACTTCAATATATTTTTTCATATACAATGGTAAATCCATGGGACGTCTGCTAGAGACAAGGTTCTTATCTACAACCACAGCTTCATCTATCCATGTTCCACCCGCATTTTCCATATCATCCTTGATTCCGGGTGTGCTCGTCACATTTCTTCCTTTCAAAATCTTTGCAGAAATTGCTACCCATCCGGCATGACATATCTGTCCTATAACCTTGTTTTCCACATTTAACTTTTGCACTATATCTATTACTTCTGGAAATCTCCTTAACTTGTCTGGAGCCCATCCTCCTGGAATTAAAATACCGTCAAATTCTTCAGTCTTGACATCTGAAAAGGAACAGTCTGAGTATGCGGGAACCCCATACTTACCAACATATCTTTCACCAGCTTTTTCACCAGCTACTACTACTTCTACTCCTTCTTCTCGTAACCTTAAGATAGGATACCACAATTCTAAATCCTCAAAATCATCGGAAATAAGACTTACAACTTTTTTATTAGTTTTCATGCTAGCACCCCCTAAATTTTCATCTCGCCTATACAGAAGTATAATATGCTAAAACATATTTTGGAATTTGCAGCCTGCATAGGAAGTGATCCCAAATTTGTTTTACTATAATTATATATCTGATATTTTCAATAAAGAACTGATTTCGGATAACGGTAGCAATAGAAAGCCTGCATGGGTTGTTTTATTAACTTTATGCTTGATAGAGCTTGTCGCCGACGAAGGGATGTTAGCACAAAGCCATAACCCAAAACTCGAGGTTTCCATTCTCTGATACTCTTTCAAATGAATTAACCTTCTTGAATCCTGCTCGTTGATATGTTTTTATTGCGCGTTTATTGAAAGCTGCTACTGTCAAACGAAACCCTTTTGCCCATAGTGTATCTCTTGCAAAATCTAGACCACTACTGAAAAACCTAAGACCCAGCCCTTGACCACACAAATCTGGTTTCATTCCCAAACCAATGTCAGTCATATCGGCAGAATCATATACGCCAAACTGTTTACCAACTGGAACTTGTGCAGATTCACCAAAGCAATAATACCCTACAAGCTGATCTGATTCGTCTAAAACTGAATAATAATATCCGTTCATAAATTCATTTATGGATTCATCACTTTCATCCATACTATAAATTGAATAAGGTTCTCCATAAATCCACTTAGAAACTAGCACTGCTTCATCATGATTCATTGGCTTAATAGTTAGTGCCATGGTATAACCTCCTTATAGACCTAAAGACCAAACCTCTCAGGGGCTAGGCCTTTCTCGCTTTAAAGACAAAAGATAATGGGAGTTTTTGAGCCTTTTTTGACCTATCACTTATTTCCCCATTCAATTGAAACGTGCTTTCATTTGTCTGCTCAATCATATTCTCGATAATAAATCCGGCACTTGTCATGGCATTTATATATGTTGAGATTTTCCTGTTGGGTAACACAATTTCCATATCATCAACTATTTGTGTATACCATTCTTCATCAAAATAACTTTTCTCAAAAATAAGTTTCCCCTCATCGACAATAACACAACCATGCAAGGGATGTTTCCAACTAAATATGAAAACGCCATCTTTTTTTAAATAGGAAGCAATGCGTTGAAATACATTATTTAGGTCTGTTGCCCAACCGATTGCATAAATCGAATAAACTATATCAAAATGGTTTTTAGGTATATCACATTCATCCTCCATAGAAGCGCATATGAGCTTTGGAAAACAATTGTTTTCGGCAAGAAACCTTTTGGCATTTTCAAGTTGTTTTTGTGAAATATCAAGTCCCCATAATTCTCCTGCATTTCTATCTGCATGGTATTTTAATGAATGTCCACTTCCACAACCGATATCAAGCATTGTTTTACCTGCTACATCACCAAATAAATGCAATTCATTTTCTGTAACAAATTGAACGCCGTATTCAGGTAAGGCGGTGACGCCAAACCAGCTATCGGCAGTTGCATTCCAATATGTTTTATTAACCTGAAGTATGGATTTGTTTTTCATATAATTACCCTTTCATAAACATTGGAGGAACCTTGCAAGGCTTAACTTCTATTCTTCGCCACACATCTCCAACAACATAAGGCTCAATTTTTAACCACAAATCAAGGTCTTCTCTTGTTGGAAAATCTACGATAAGCACAGAGCCTATCATTTTTTCATTTTCATCTAATAGAGCAGCTGCAAATAAGTGTTTTCCTTCGCTTTTCATAGACTCTACAAGCTTCATGTGCGCATCTCGAACTGAAAGACGCCTCTCCATTGCTCCTTCGTCATTGTCATCATAACCAGTAACTAAAAACTGCATAAACTCACTTCCTTTATTAATAATTCGCTCTTTTTAACCTACTTTTATTCAATTTGGAGCTTTTGAAATTCTGAGTCAAATTGATGAAAAGCCTCATCAAGAAGATCTTGTGGTATGAGGTCGAAGTTATCCCCGAAGGACAATTCAGATTTACAGCTAATGCCGTCTATATCTCTGATATTTCCTACCAAGACGATGCTATGTTTCTCTATAATATCTACTAGTATGTTTTCCAGTTTTTCTTTGGGAGCATCAATATAAAGATGGAACATATTGCAAACAGGAATTTCGGGAATGGTTTTTACACCTTCAATTTTGTTCAATCGCGCTGCTACGGTCATGGCATGCTGCCAATATTTTTTCATATTGCCCATGCGTTTGTTTGCGCAGTCCTTCGCATTTACGATGTACGGATATAGGCTTATAAGATCGCCGCCATGTCTTCTTTTCCATACCTTAGATTGCTCAATGAAATCGATATTGCCTGCAAGCATAGCTCCTGCAATGCCTCCAAGCCCTTTGTAAAAAGAGACATAGACGCTGTCAAATAAGCTGCATACTTCGCTTGCTGACTTGTTGTAATATGGAAGCGCCTCAAAAAGACGCGCACCATCTAAATGCAGTCTTATTCCGTTATCTTTGCAGAACTCAGATATATAAACCAAGTCCTCCCATGCAGGCAATTGGCCGCCAATTTCTCTCTGAGGCAGCTCGATTAACAAGCATGAAACAGGGTCTTTCATCAATTTCAAATCTTCTATAGAAAAAAGGCGGTTACTGTCCCCCAGTAAGAGCGGCTGTAAATGATGAAGCACTTTTAGACCATCTTTCTCGTGAATCTCTAAATGGCAAAGCGGATGGTAGGCAACCTTTTTCAATTCTTTTTCATCGGACCAAATTCGCAGGGCTATTTGCTGTGCCATGGTTCCGCTGGGGAAAAATACAGCAGCTTCTTTTCCAAGCAGCTCCGAAATTTCCTTCTCAAAATCATTGATTATGCTACCGGTTCCATACACATCAGCACTTGTAGATGGATCTATGTGTTCAAAGGACTCCAATAGCAGCCCAACACATCTGTCTCCGTTGCCAGTAAGCTTGTATTTAGCAGATCTGCAAATTTCATTATAAGTCTTCACCATAGCAATATCCTCCTTATAGCTTGATATAATTTGATTATAGCATCAATGGAAAGAACAGGGAATATTTGAGCTAAATTCACTGTAAGAACGTAAAGGCTTTAAGCTTTCAAGAAATGCAAAGGTAGCAAACTTCATAAGTCCATCATGAAACAATTTTGCAGCTTCCTTGATTGCCCCAAATCCAGTGTTGATTCCAGAAAAATGTATAGGCTGCAAGAAATGCGATGAAGTTTGTCCGAAGAAATCTGAAGTAATAACCTTTGTAAAGTATAAGGGTAAATTCTTAAGCAAGATGTTAAGGCTGAAATCGCAGCTAGAGCAGTATATTCATCTTGGATTTATGTCTGGCATAAATTATTTTATCTTTAATTTGATAGAAATGTTACATATTATGGTATATGATTAGACTATAGGTGAGTATAAATGGAGGTGAAAGGATGTACGAATATAAGTATGTAAGTTGTTCCATGGGAGGTTTTTTCACTGAAGACAACCACCAAGAGATTATCAATGAAAATGCAAAGCAGGGCTGGAGATTCGTTCAAATTGTACCTTTATATTATACCATGGAGGGTAGAGCGAAGGACTTTGAAATTATATTTGAAAGAAAGCTAGAAGAAAACAGTTAAAGATATGAGGTTTCAAAATATATAAAGTATGTATTTGAGAGGGGTGGGGGAATGTCAGTAGTAGCTAAGGTATTTAGGGGAGAATTGGTTGATTTAACCCATATAGGTCACGTGGCAGTAGTCGATAGCATGGGGAAGCTATTATACCATTATGGAAATCCGGATAGGGTAACCTTTGCACGTTCATCTGCGAAACCTATGCAAGCGATACCAGTAGTTGAAAGCGGTGCTGTTGATGCTTATGGATTAACCGACAGGGAATTGGCTTTATTGTGTGCTTCCCACAGCGGTGAAAGCTTTCACGTTGATGCGGTGAGAAGTGTTTTGCAAAAGGCAGGTCTTACAGATAAATATCTACAATGTGGGACACATGATCCATTTGCTGATTATGCTGCACAGGAGTTAAGAAGCAAGGGATTAAAGCCTGAAACGGTACATTGCAATTGCTCTGGCAAGCACTCGGGGATGTTGATTACTGCGAAGTATCTTAATGAGGATCTTGAAACCTATTATAAGCCAGAACATCCTGTACAGCAAAGAATCATGAAAACCATAGCTGAAGTGTGTGAATACGATGAACATAAAATTATTACGGCTGTTGACGGATGCGGAGTTCCTGTACATGCAATGCCTTTATATAAATTTGCTCAAGGCTTTGCGAGACTTTCAACGCCAGAAGTACTTGGTGAAAAGCGAGGCAAGGCTGTAAGAAGACTAACAAATGCTATGACGGCATATCCGAATATGGTAGGCGGAACAGACAGGTTTTGCACAGATTTAATGAAAGTATGCGGAGATAGGTTGTTTGCTAAATCAGGCGCAGCTGCTTACTACGCAATAGGATTAAAAGATAAAGGAATCGGTATGAGCTTTAAGGTAGAAGATGCCGGTAAGGGAATCGTATATGCAATGGTGCTGGAGGTATTAAGTCAGCTTAATATCATCACAGCAGAAGAATTCAAGAAGCTGGATAAGTATTACGTATTGCAGGATAAAAACCACAAGGGTGAATTGGTAGGCTATACCAAAACGGAATTTGACCTAATTAAAGATTAGGTAATATATTTACTCAAACAAAAACACCTTTTTAGTTCTCTATTATGAACTAAAAAGGTGTTTATTTTATCCATTAGGAAAATACTATTCAACTACAATAACTGCAGTGCTTCCAATTTCAGTCCATTCATACAGGAACTTTGCATGGCTGGTAAAGTTTCTTACACACTTATGGGATCTGGGGGTTGTCCCGATCGTAAATAGATATTCTTCGTAGTTCTTAGGATCTCTGGGATTTGTATTAAGCTGATTTTGCCCCA
>JARBUB010000012.1 GCA_029239905.1 Clostridia bacterium | reverse complement strand
TTAATGTTGACTTATAACAAGAGCTTTCTTATAATGAAATAGTAATCATGCGCTCTTAGCTCAGCCGGATAGAGTAGCTGACTTCGAATCAGTTGGTCGAAAATTGAATGGCTGTTTGACACTAAAGCTGAGGAATTGCAACACTTTAAATATGATTGATGATGATTCTAGTATGTCTGATCTTTTATCAAAAAAGATACTGATCAGATATACTAGATTTTGTTTTTTGATGTAGTTTTGTCTGCTAGGTTATCATACGAAGGAGGATAATCATAATGGCAAGAAAGATAACAATGAAGCCTCATAGGTCAGGTGGAAACATAAAAAATGTTACCACAGAGTTTATCAAGAGCTGCAGGCTGAAAAATCTATCAGAACGAACCATTGATTTTTATGAAGAAACAATTTCTGTATTCACAAACTACATTGGAGATGAAGACTTTACAGTAGCTACTGTAGACTGCAATTTGATTGAAGACTATATATTATTCCTGAAGTCCTCTGGCATTCGAAGCGTATCAATTAATACACGAATACGTGGAATCAGAGCGTTCTTATACTGGTGTATGCAGCGTGGATACACTGATGAATTTAAGATTAGGTTGATAAAGCAGGAAGAAGTCATAAAGGACACCTATAGTGATGACGAGATCAAAAGACTGCTTGTGAAGCCTGACATAAAGAAATGTTCATTTACTGACTATAGAAATTGGGTTATGATAAATTTTCTGCTTGGCACAGGAATAAGGCTATCTACACTGAAGACTATAAGCATTAAAGATATAGACCTGGAAACAGGGGTTTTCCTAACTGTACATAACAAAAGCAGAAAGCAGCAGATGTTGCCACTGTCTAGGACATTGGTAAAGGTGTTGATTGAATACATATCTTATAGAAAGCCGGATAGCGATGACAATCTGTTATTCTGTAATCAATACTCCTGTGCTCTCACAAATGAAGCAATCAATACTGCAATACAGCGATACGGCGAGAAACGTGGTGTAACACCTTGTGGAATTCATAAGTTTAGACATACCTTTGCAAAGAATTGGGTGCTTGCTGGAGGTGATCCATTTAGGCTACAGAAGATCTTAGGTCACAGTTCAATGGATATTGTCAGGAAGTATGTAAACATCTATGGTAATGAGCTACAGAAGGACTATGAAAAGTTCAATGTATTAGATAGACTAACAGTCGATAAGTAGTATATAACATTAACATAGTTTCTTTATACTTAATAAAAAATAGATTTAAACGATGATGTAATACCATATCATAATATTTAAGGGCATTTGCCCTTTTTTATTTAATGACCATTAAAGGAAAAGGAAAAAATTTGTAGAAGAATATAATAAATTACTGAATGAAAGTGGGGGAGAAAGTTTATGAGTATACATGGAATTGGGGCATATTATGATGACGATGTATCAAGCAGCTTTATAACTGAAAGCTGTGCTTGTATCGGATATGGAAAAAGTGAGGCTAGCAGCTTATACGAAATGCTCCGTAGAATAAAGATTGGAGACATCATCTATATAAAGTCATACCAGCCTACAACACATACTGTGTTTATTAAAGCTATTGGTTTTGTAACAGGGAAAAATGTAAAGGAATATAACTTCCCAGGCAGTAATGAGTCAATGGGATATGGAAGAAAAGTAAGCTGGAAGAGGATATATACAACAAAAGATGAATGGATTCGAATACAGCTACCACAAGAAGACATGAAGAATAACGTTTATAATAATACACTGTATGAGGAGTATTCATTTTCAATTATAGAAAAGTTACTAGATCAATTTTAAGAGGAAGTGAAAAAAGTGGTTACATGTCCATTTTGCCGTAGTCAAGCAAATGAAATTCAACGGGGTGCAATAATTACTATAAATTGTCCAGTATGTAGTGAATTTTTAATTTCTAGAGAAGCATTTGCAGATTTTCCTACAAGCAGATATTCGAGGTATGCACATAAGATTTCTGTATACCTTAGACATAGGTTTGCAATACACTTGCCGATTATTACTGTTTTTCAGGATGCAGACCAGATAAACCAGTACCAAAATGCTATGAGCTATGAGGAGATTATTGCACAATTCCCTAGAACGATAAATGAACGTATAGAAAAGGTTATACAGAACTTTGCTGGACTATCAAGGTTTACAGGAGAATATATTGAAATTGAAGATAATGACCAAACATTATTTTATGGAGATACTTCTGAACCAGAAGCTACCTTTTTTATGATGCAATTACTTCTTGATGAAGGATTATTAGAAGATATAAGTGCTACAAATAGAGCAGGTCTGCCTAAAGATTTACGACTAACCGCTAAAGGTTGGCAAAAGGCTATGGAAATTGAACAAGGTAAGACAGAGTCAAATGAAGCTTTCGTTGCTATGTGGTTTAATGAAGAAATGAATGAACCATTTATAGTAGGCATCATGAGAGCTATAAGTGATGCAGGCTTTATTCCTATTAGAGTAGACATGCAGGAACATAATGGTAAGATTTGTGACCAGATCATAATGGATATAAAAAAGTGTAAATTTGCAGTTTGTGATTTTACAGGACATCGTGGTGGTGTATATTTCGAAGCTGGATTTGCTATGGGTTTAGGTAAGCCAGTGATATGGACATGCAGAGGAAATGATATCGAAAATGCTCACTTCGATACAAGGCAATATAATCACATAGTGTGGCAAGATCCTGAGGACCTATACCAGAAGTTATATCGCAGGATTAAAGCGACTATTGATTAAAATTATAAGTCGATGTTGGGGGATTTGTCCCAGTGCTTTTATTGTCGCCTGAATATGATGGTTCTCCCCCTTCGGGGGTGATTTAGTGAGTTTAGTATAAATAACTGAATATTTAAGGAGCTATCTGAAATGATAGCTCCTTAAATGTGTCTACGACCAACGAATACCACTGTTCCAGCTAATTAAGATTAGCCACAGTCCTAGCAATTCTTCCCTATCTTATTCTCCTCACTTCAGCGAGGTCTTTGAAAATCGCTGTAACTGTACCATGGATACCATCTAGTACATGGTCGTTGATGGTAGGCATATCGACTGTAATAGTTATTATTGTTGTACCTGCAGCTGTTTGTTCATACGTTACATCTATGTTGTCTGTAGTATTGCTATCGGTGTGGCCACTATGTGCATTATTGTCGTTCATTTTTTCTTTTAATTTTTCTATACCCAATTTCACTGCTGGGGCTATACTGCCCACTTCGATTACCATTGTTTCTCTTGCCATTTAATAATCCTCCTCTAATTATAATAGTTTTTGGACTGCAACCTTGATTTTGTTGATAATTTCAAGCTTTTCGCTATCTTTTGTCACTTCTGCAACTTGCATTAACAGATTGTATTGCTTTAATGATTCTTCGTTGGTAGGTATGATTTCATCAGCTAAACTTATAAGGTCTACACTTATAAGAGGCCTTTTGTGACACAAGAGATAGTCTAAGGGTAGATTGAAGACCTGACTAAATGCTTTTGCTGTCGCTTCCGTAAGCAAGCCTGTTTTTCTTGTGTAATATAGGGCTTTAACGCTTGAAAGCCCAGCTAACTCAGCTACTTCGTTTTTCTGCTTATTTGTTGCATGTGCCCAAACCCCTTGAATTATAGATGCTGTGGTTGCAGGGTCGTGTGAGCAATTTCTTAAACTTCTATCTAGCATTTGATTACCTCCCTCATATTGCTAGTGTATGATTTGGAACAAACCATTGTTCCTCTGGAAACAAAAAACATTATGATATTTTTATGACCTAATCAAATTATAGCAACACATCATATTAGGGTCAATGTGATTTGCATAGATGTAACACAATTGTAAAATTGAGGTTGAATTACCAGTCATTTGATTTTGTAAAATTATAAAAAGGTGTATAGGCAGGAGAAATAATAGAAGCTATAGAAATATATAGGTTGAATTATACGATTTTGGTGACTGTTAGTGAATTAACGAAGCAGGTACTCGATAACTGATGTAGGGATAAAGCTGGAGCCTGCCTTATATAGAATAGATAGAAACGGATTTAGGAAACTGTGTAATAACTCATCCAAAATAAATGTTTAAAAGTATTTCAAATGGTGAATAAACATACTAATGGCAAGTTAAATCGATATGCTTGGAGGGATCTGACTATGAAGAGTAATTTTAGCTTCTTAGAACATAAGTGGCCTATGTTAGCTGACTTAGGAAAGCTAGCAGAGAAAAACATATATCAAGATTCAAACACAACGTTAATTAAGCTTGGAATGTTTGCTGAATTAATGGTTGATTATATGTTTGCCTATGATAATTTGGAAGATTCTTATGATAATAATCAATCCAATAAGATAAAGCTATTGAAGCAGAATGATCTGCTACCCCATGAGATAGACCAAGTGCTATACTCATTAAGGATATCAAGGAATAAAGCTGCCCACGAGAATTATAGTAATGTTGAAGAAGCTAAAATTAACACAAGCTTATCCTTTAAACTAGCTGTCTGGTTCATGCAAACATACGGAGATTGGAGCTTTGAATCAGAAGATTTTGTTATGCCTGTTGAAAGTAATGAGAAGTCTGCTATTGATCATCTCAAAAAGGAAACCGAAGAGCTTGCTCAGGACTATGAGACTAAATTAACCCAACTTCAAACGGAACTAGATCAACTGAGAAGCCAAAAGACTGATGAAGGCACTAAGGAACGGCAGGAAAAATCAGCCAAGGCAGCAGCTCTGATTAAGCTCAATGAAGAAGAAACTAGAAAGCTTATAGATGAACAGTTAAGTAGTTGTGGTTGGGAAGCAGATACTCAGAATCTAAGATATTCCAATGGTACAAGACCACAGAGAAATAAGAATATGGCTATAGCGGAATGGCCTACAGATGCAATAGGCACAAGGAAAAGTGGTAGAGCTGACTATGCTTTATTTGTTGGATTGGAGCTTGTCGCACTTATAGAAGCGAAGCGGGGAAGTAAAGACATCCCTGCGGATATAGAAGATAGCAAAGAATATGCAAGGAAGATAAAAGCAGAGCACAGTGAATCTGTAATCAACACCTGGGGAGAGTACAAAGTACCTTTTCTATTTGCTACTAATGGTAGAAAGTATTTGAAGCAGCTGGAGGAGAAATCAGGTATTTGGTTTTTAGATGCCAGAAAGGCGACAAATCATCCTAAGGCTCTGCAATCATGGTACACCCCTAAGGGATTAAAGGACTTGCTAGAGAAAGACATTGTGGGAGCAACCAAAAGCCTAGAGGAAGAATCCTTTGAATATTTGACTAATCCAAAAGGACTAAGTCTACGCCAATATCAAATAAATGCGATTCAAGCTACTGAAGATGCTATTGCTAATGGTAAAGAAACTGTATTACTGTCAATGGCAACCGGCACGGGCAAAACTCGGACCATATTAGGCTTAGTCTATAGACTTGTAAAGACCAAGAGATTCAAAAGGATATTATTCTTAGTAGATAGATCTGCTTTAGGAAATCAAACTGAGGATACGTTTAAAGAAACAGTAATAGAGGATTTACAAACCTTTAATGAAATGTATGATATCAAGGGGTTAGATGAGAAGACTCCAGAGATGACTACTAAGCTGCATATTGCAACTGTTCAAGGAATGGTAAAACGAATAATGTATTCTAATGACGCTGTTCCTGCTGTTGATATTTATGATTGCATTATTGTTGATGAAGCACATAGAGGATACCTCTTAGACAAGGAAATGGGACAAGTTGAGTTAGAGTTTAGAGATCAGGATGACTATGTAAGTAAGTATAGGAATGTATTGGAGTATTTTGATGCTATTAAAATTGCTCTTACGGCTACCCCGGCTTTGCATACAACTGCTATATTTGGCAGACCAGTATATGAATATTCTTATAGAGAAGCTGTGGTTGATGGCTACCTGGTTGATCATGAACCGCCTCATCAGATTAGGACTGTTTTGAGTGAAGAAGGCATTAAGTATAAAGCGGGCGATGTAGTGCCTATCTATGATCCAGTAACCAATCAGATTATAAACAGTGCTGAGCTGCCTGATGACCTAAATATAGAAATAGATGAGTTTAACAAGAAGGTACTCAATGAAAGCTTCAATAGAGTGGTTCTTCAAGAGATCCTAGATCATATCTCGCCAGAAGGACCAGAGAAGACTTTGATATTTGCAGCAACAGATAACCATGCTGATACTATAGTTAGATTGATAAAAGAGATATACGAAGAAAAGGGAATTGATATTGACGATGATTCTGTTATGAAGATAACAGGTTCAATCAAAGACCCACTATTGGCAATCAAGAAATATAAGAATGAGCAGTATCCAGCTATTGCTGTAACTGTTGATCTTCTATCTACTGGTGTTGACGTACCTCAAATCTGCAATATAGTGTTCCTAAGAAGAGTCAAGTCAAGAATACTATATGAACAAATGTTAGGTAGAGCTACTAGACTATGCGATGATATAGAGAAAACGCATTTTAATATATTTGATGCTGTAAGGCTTTATGAAGGACTAGAAAAAGTGACTAACATGAAGCCTGTGGTAGCGAAGAGCAGTGTGAAGTTCGATGAGCTTATTGATGAGCTGCTGCAGCTAGATACAGAAGAGAAACAAGAAAACCATATTAATGAGATCATTGCAAAACTCCAAAGAAAGAAAAAGAAGCTTAAGGGTGAAAGACTTGATGAATTTAAGTCATTCACAAACGGGAAAACACCGGACCAATTTATCAGAGATTTAAAGACTGGTGATCTGAGCAAAATTATAGAAATCATTGAAAAGAGCAGAGAACTTTTCAGTTTTTTAGATGAATACACTTATAATCCCAGAAAGGTTATAATTTCAAACCACGGAGATGAGTTGTTGGAACATTCCTACGGATATGGTAGTGCAACAAGACCAGAAGACTATATGGAGGAGTTTGCGACATTCATCAATGACAATATCAATAAGATTCCTGCTCTAGAGATAGTATGTCAAAGACCTCAGGAGCTCACTAGAGCAGCTTTAAAGTCATTGATACTGGAATTAAACAAGCATGGCTTCACGGAGATCAATTTGAACACTGCCTATAAGCAAATGACAAATGCTGATATTACTGCTGATATTATAAGCTTTATAAGACAGCAGGCTATTGGTAGTGCTCTTATTGATCATGAAGAAAGAATCAAAAATGCCATGAAGAAGATAAAGAAGCTGCAAAATTGGAACAAAGTACAACTTCAATGGTTCGATAGAATGGAAAAGCAACTATTGAAGGAATATATAATCGACCATGAATCTTTTGAAACTGGAGCGTTTAAAAGTAATGGCGGATATGAAAGAATTAATAAGCACTTTGGCGGCAAGTTAGAAGAACTAATCACTACAATTAATCAAAGCTTATACGATGAGAGGGGAACAGCTTAAACATGAATAATCAAGAGATAGTAACTAAACTGTGGAATCTATGCAATGTACTGAGAGATGACGGGATTACATATCACCAATATGTTACTGAGTTAACTTATATTTTATTCTTAAAGATGGCTAAGGAAACAGGTAGCGAAAACAATATTCCAGAAGAATTTAGATGGAATAGGCTAGTTGAGAAAGAGGGCATAGAGCTTAAGAATTTCTACAGAAGGTTACTCCTGGAGTTAGGTACTAAGGGGACTGGAAGAATCAAAGACATATATACTAATGCCAATTCCAATATTGATGAGCCTAAAAATTTAGAAAAGATAATAAAGTCTATTGATGAGCTGGATTGGTATAGTGCAAAGGAAGAAGGATTGGGTAACCTGTATGAAGGCTTATTAGAAAAGAATGCGAATGAAAAGAAATCAGGAGCAGGTCAATACTTTACTCCTAGACCACTAATAAACGTTATAGTACAGTTGACCGATCCACAACCAGGTGAAAAATGTAATGATCCTGCTGCGGGAACGTTTGGATTTATGATCGCAGCTGATCAACATATAAAAAATAAAACTGATAAGCTTTTTGATCTTGATGAGAATTTACAAGAGTTCCAAAAGAAAGAAGCCTTTACAGGCTGTGAATTGGTACATGAAACTCATAGGCTAGCCCTAATGAATGCAATGCTACATGATATAGAAGGAGAAATATATTATGGGGATACTCTATCTAATCTAGGCAAAAAAATGAAGGATTTCGATGTTGTCATGACAAATCCTCCTTTTGGAACAAAGACGGGTGGGGAAAGGCCTACGAGGGATGACTTAACTTATTTATCGTCTAACAAACAATTAAACTTTTTACAACATATTTATCGTTCTTTAAAGAGGGATGGTCGGTCAAGAGCAGCAGTAGTACTTCCTGATAATGTCCTATTCCAGGAGGGTGATGGACAGAAAGTAAGAGAAGACCTAATTGATAAGTGTAATTTGCATACTATACTTAGACTTCCTATCGGGATATTCTATGCACAAGGAGTAAAAACAAATGTCCTATTCTTTACTAGGGGAGCATCTGATAAGGATAATACTAAGGAAGTATGGTTCTATGACTTAAGAACAAATATGGAGTCTTTCGGAAAGAGAAATATCCTAACAGAAGAGCATTTTGAGGAGTTTATAAAAGCCTATACCGCAGAAGATAGAGGTAGTATAAAGGATGAAAGGTGGAGTGTGTTTTCTAAGGAGCAGATTAGAGATAAAGGTTATTCTCTAGATTTAGGTCTAATTAGAGATGAAGCAATAACTAATTATGATCAACTACCAGATCCTATTGAAAGTGCAGAGGATATGGTGGCAAAGTTAGAAGAAGCAACGGACCTTTTAATGAGTGTAATTAAAGAACTAAGACACTTAGAGGGGTGCGAGTAATGGCAAGTAGAAATAAAAATAAAGAATTATTATTAGAGGAAGCATTAGTGCCAGTAGAAGAACAACCTAATGGGGTACCTCATAACTGGATATGGATTAGGTTAAAAAACACAGTAGATGTAAGAACAGGAAAAAAGGATGCTAATTATGGAACTGAGGATGGAATATATCCATTTTTTACGTGTGCCTCGGAACCAATCAAAAGTCCAGACTATTCCTTTGATGATGAAGTTGTATTGTTACCAGGAAATGGAGCTAATGTAGGTTTAGCTTTATATTATAAAGGAAAATTTGAAGCATATCAGAGAACGTATATTTTAAGCAATTTTGTAGGATCAATAAAGTATCTATACTTCAATCTATTATATAATTGGAAAGCCTATAATGAGAATAAGCAATATGGAAGTGCAACAAATTATATAAAATTGGGGAATATAACTAACTATATATTACCTTTACCACCAATTAGAGAACAACAACGTATTGTAGACATAATAGAAACCTTATTTTTAAAAATAGATAAAGCACAAGAATTGATAAATGAAGCTAGCGAGGAATTTGAAGATCGAAAGGCTGCTATTCTAGCAAAGGCATTTAGAGGAGAATTAACTAAGAAGTGGCGGAAAGAACATCCTAAAGTTGAATTCGCAGGTTCATATTTAGAACAGATTAGACAGAATAGAAAGCTGGCTTATGAAAGCGACATAGAAAAGGCAAAGGTAGATAGCAATGTAAGACCAATTAGAAATTTTGACTTTGAATATAAAAAGGATAACAGTTTACCAGAGAGTTGGGTAATTGCTAAATTAGATAAACTTATATATATGGCTGGGAGGATAGGATGGAAGGGTCTTAAGGCGGATGAATATACAAGTGAAGGACCATTATTTCTATCTGTATATAACCTAAATTATGGTGATATTGTTGATTTTAGAGATGCAAATCATATTTCCAGAGAACGTTATGATGAAAGTCCTGAAATTAAGTTGCGAGCTAATGATATTTTACTAACCAAGGACGGTGCGGGAATAGGGAAGATAGGATTTATTGAAACTCTAGATTATGACGCAACAGTAAATTCTTCTTTATTAGTTATTAGGGCATTAGATGCGGTGTATTCAAAATATCTGTTTTACTTTTTAAAAGGACCAGAGATGCAAAAAATTGTTAAATCAAGAATTACAGGAAGTACAACGCCGCACTTATTTCAAAGGGATATCAAAGAATTCGAACTAGCTATTCCTCCGATGGAAGAGCAAATGGAAATAGTTAGAATTCTTGATAAGCTCGTTGAAGAAGAATCGAAAATCCAAGAGCTGGTTCAGTTAGATGAACAACTAGAGCTCTTAAGAAAATCCATATTAGCAAAAGCTTTCAGAGGTGAGCTTGGCACTAATGATCCTACCGAAGAAAGTGCATTAAGCATACTAGAACAAGTTCTCAGAGAAAAATATAATATTATGAAGTAAAATAGGGTTTAAAGTAATAATGTCTGACAGAAATACTATCAATTGTATTAATGTCGGACATTTATTTTTAACAACGCATATATTCGGCTATTTAATAACATGTTGACAAGTATATTGCTTGACTTTGAAGCATTACAGTCAGACATAATTTAGGAAGCAGCAAATGATTATTATGCGTTTAAAGAAGATATCTAATTTTTATCTATTGTTGTTTGACGCAAATAGGTTATTTTTATTGTTTGTGAACAAATATAACATCCGACAGATATATATCTATTATATTAATGTCGGACGTTTATTACTTTATTATAATAAATCTATGATGTTTCTAATCGCTTTTGAATAATCATCTATATTATTTGTCTGACAATAATCATCTAGCTTTGCAATTTGATCGGGTCTTAATCTTACAGTTACTCGCTCAATGCAAGGATTTTGTGTACGTGGTCTACCTGGACGTGGAACTACAGCTCTGAAAGTATTACTCTCTACATCATAACAAATAGGAATATACTTATGCTTTGCAAAGTAGACAGTATGCTCTTGGTGAATTTTGGACCATGAAGACTTGGCTTCAAGAATATAAGGTAAAGTAAAGCGTTTGTTTAATGGAGCTAAGCATTCTCTACAGAGTCTTATCAGGTCATCTTCAGATGTACAATTCTTTACCAATGTATTACCTCCATAATAATATTTGTCTGACAATAATATAATAGCACATCTATAGAAAAATTAGTATAAGAGATACACAATATAATTTTCAGACAATTCATACCATTTGATCTATGAAAGTAGCCATGAACTATTGAAAACAAAGGGTTGTACTGATGCTTTTTTTATAGGAATTCAAAAATTTTCTTCTATTTAAGGCATCTACAGAAGTACTTTGTTTTTTTACTAGAGCTACATCTACACAACGTATATAGCTTTATATATTGCAGAGTGTTCATACTCTGGTATAAGGCACTACATTAGTGATATTGTTACAGATGCTACTTTATCTCAAGTGTAAGTCTACTGGGTACTATAACCCTTGTGGTATTGTTACAAGGGAAAGTATAGCTGTAGCTACAAATCGTAATAAGTATTGTATGTTACATTGGTATGTACAAAGTCATTTCTTTTCTATTTAGCTTTATATAAGAATCGGGGCAACTACAGTTCGCTATGCAGTATCATTAGTAAAGCCAGCTGTTAATATGAAAATACCATATGCTGAATAGGAAACGAAATATCATTTAAAACAATCCCTCTAACATCACTAGAATGATTATAGGAACGTCTTGATGTATTGCATGACTTTGTTCCTATGCGTCTATCTACTGATTCGTGTAAAGCTTATAGTGAGCTTAGAAGGTAAATAGATTGAGGCAATGTATAAAGCATGGGTGGTCAATATGGCCACCCATGCTTATATATTAATAGCTATTCGGTTGCAGGTATTATTATAGTAGAATTGCTTTTCAATTCACCTGGAATATTATGCTTCTCTCTATACATTTTGTTTAACCTTGCGGCAACAAGGTTAAGATCTTTTAAGAGGCGAGGCATGCACTGGCCACTGAGATTTTGCTTTTCATAAGAAGTGTATCCTCTCATTTGATTAAGCAGTAACTTCTCAGTGGTATATCCGTCTCTTTGCAGTAGAGTAATGGCATGACTATGATATTTGGTATAGAATTTGGCTATTAATGCTGAAAGCTCTCTGTTTGCGTCCTGAACATAGATTGTATCAGCAGCTTCTATACCATAAGCATTTATATCCTGTGCTCGGCTCTGATATGTTTTTCTAACGTATCTTTCTTTATCGTTTGCAATTACCGCTTCAGCTTCATATAACAGCTGATCTGTGTATTGTGGAACTATGAGGAAGTCCAGGTGGTATCTTATCTGCTTTTCCTGCTTATCTTTAATAGCCCTCTGCAATACTTTGTCTTGAATGCTGCTTCTGTCGAGCTTACTAAGGAGCCCTAGTCTACACAGATAGTTGAGCTTCTTAGATATGGTATTGTATGAGAAGGTCTGCAAGCCTTCATCTTTGAGATGCGTAGATACATATCGCAGACCCATATAGAAACTGATCATCCCTTCGCTACAAAACCCATCAGAATAGATGTATTTCTTTGCAGCTCTTAAATAGAACTTTAATAGCCCCATGTTATTGCTTCTGATAAGGTTTTCATATAACACCTTGTGATCTTGCCTAAATACATCAGACTCAAGGTATTCAATGTAGAGGTCGATCTCTTCTCTGGCTTCTTTCTGCCATTGGTATTCAAGTTCAACATTAAGCACTTGCTTGATGAAACGCATAGTTTCGGCGATAGTGCAGCCAGATAAAGTCTGGATGACAGATATTATGCTTAGATGCTTACCTAATCCTAAGCAGTCTTCGCTTGCACAGTTATAGACATACCGGCCATCATGTAGCCGATTAATTGATGCCGAAGGATTCTTGTCCTCGTGTGTACCTAGTATGCAATTGAAGCTCTTACCTAAAGGCAGTCCCAAGAACCAAGCCATATTTATATGTGAAGTAAAATCAAACTTGTCCTCGAAAACAATTGATATATCTAGGGTTTCGGGCGTTTGAGCATTCAGGGAACAATAATTTTTAATTAGTTTTTTATTTATAATAAAATTTATTGTCTCCTCTTTACTTAAATATACGTCAGCCGTTGTGGTAGCTAGGGTGTACTCTATAGCGTGGCTTTTACTTAATGCATCCCTCAGTCCAGTTACATCTCTTTTTATAATCATTTCAAGGTTCGAATTACCATAGGCTTTAGCTCTTGCTGCTGTCTTTGTCCTTGCTGAAGTGCTTTTGACTCTTGTTGTATTAATAGCTGATTTACTTGCAGGAGTGATGCTATCGCCATCTTGAATGTATATCAGCTTATCTGGCTTAGAAGTGTTGAGCTTTAGCAGAGAATCAACATTGACTATGTTGCATTCATTGTATAATAGCTCTTTGGAGCCTGGATAGAATACATTACTTCTTGTCTTTGCAGCTCCGTCAGCAATTGCATACCCATTTATTTGATGTAAATTATATATTGTGTTTACAATCTGATCCCTTTGATTCATATTATCAATATGTCTATCAAGCAAAAATATGATATGTGCTTTGAAGTGCTCTTTTGTTGCCGATTTAGAAGCAACTACTGCTGCTGGCATAATATTGTATTGAGCCCACAGCATTTCTAGCTTATCCAAGTCCATGTACAAGTCTCCAATCGCTTTACACTTATTTCCTGTTGAGGTAATAGTGCCTTCTACCTTATCATATATCGGATACTGATTATCGATATCAATCATTACAACGTCGACTCCAACAACATGTTCGTTGCAAAGAGCTTTTAGTTTTCCTGCCTTTTCTTGCTCAGCGGGGTATATCATGTCAAAGTTCAATGCTGCTATAGGAGCTATTGCATATTTCAAATTATCATTGATGAATTCTCTGAAAGATGCAGTCTTCTTTGCCCATGATCTGCCAAGGTTACTTCTTATAATACCCCTGCAGTCATTTATATTCTCTTTGGTATAGTTGGTCATATCCATTATATGGTTACACTGATATGTTATCATTCTATTTTGGAACATAACCATTCTACTTCACCTCCTTGCCTTGGTATACAAGAAGGTCTGGAACAGCCATTTCTAAGGCTTGTGCTATTAAAATTAGTCTGGAGGATGATGGTTCAGTTAACCCGCATTCAATTCTCCAATAGCCATTTGCACTTCTATAGTTCGCTCTTTGGGCAATGTCCTCAAGGGTGTACCCCAAAGCCTTTCTTCTGTTCTTGATTACATTGAGATTAATCATAACTGATTTCCCCTTTCTAAATTTACTAACCTTTTATTACCTAGGGGAAACCCTGTATTTCACTGATCGATGAAAAAAATTAATGAACCAATATATTACATTGTCTAATTGGGCTTATGTACATCAAATGTTCGGAATGATTGATAATTTTTAAATAAATAATTACGATAACTGCTTGAAGTGTTGAAAATACGTGCTTAGTGATATGCCACTAAAGGTAGCTTTTATTGAATTACATAAAATATCGCCGTTTTTGCCGTTTTGCGGAAAACGTATTATTTTCGTGCGTTGTACCTAGTTTGAACTGCAATATCAGAGCTAAGGGGGAATTCCTATACCGAAATTGAAAACCATAAAAATTTCTGGGGGCACCTAGATGAATGATGATTTATTATGGATCTGAAATTCATGCCCCGGGGGTATCATTCAGAACCATTACGAAAAAGCAGCAATGAGCTGCCTTTTTCGCATTTAGGAGGTGTACACAGACGCTTATGTATCAATCACGGGATGATCCCCGCAATAACCTACAGTGGTTTATACAAGTAATACTAAAGGAGGAAGAATTTGTGAGTTATGAAACATTATCAGATCAGCAGTTGTTGAGCCTTATCATCAGGGAAAGGAATGGAGAGGATACAGTAGATAAGCTTTTTAACAGCTTTGGCAATTTGGCATCTCTCATCGTTGATTCAGACATAATAGAGCTTGAACGAATCAGGGGCATAGGGCAACGAAGGGCTGCACAGATAAAAGCGGTTTATGAACTTGCTAGGAGATTATATGAGCAGGATATACTGAATCCATATAGCATTAGATGTTCTCAGGATGCCGCTAATTTAGCTATACCAGATTTGAAATTTCAACCCAAGGAGTACTTCAAGATTATTTTGTTGAACACGAAGAGCATCGTTATTGGTTACGAGACGGTTTCTGTTGGCAGCTTGAACTCATCAATAGTTCACCCACGGGAGATCTTCAACCCAGCGATTAGAAGACATGCAAACACCTTGATTGGAGTACACAATCATCCATCGGGAGACCCTACCCCCAGCCAAGAGGACATCAACATAACTCGTAGGTTGGTTGAGGCAGGAAAGCTTTTGGGGATACAGTTTCTAGATCACTTAATAGTTGGTGGTTCACGGTATGTATCATTGAAAGACAAAGGAATAATTGAATAATATCACCTGATGAGCTTGAGATAAGCTATGTCAGGTGATTTTTTTATCTTCAAAATCAAGGAGGAAGTAAAGTGATTGCAAAGGTATTGAAAGGAACAATGCACATGGTAAGAGAGGAATGGTTCTGACGCTTGTTCACAGGTGTTAAGCAGGCTGTACCTAAAATCTACAGAGTAGGATCTCATACAGCTTCCAGAAGAAGCAGAGGATTAATTAGACAATTTGAAGCCGCTTCGAATGATGAAAAGGCAGCCGTAGAAAGAAAGGAGGAAGCAGCAAACTAATTAAAAGCTATGATTGGCGATAATGATGGAGGTATCATTGATAAGTATAAGGTGACTTGGAAAAGCATAGAGCCTGAAAGGTTTGACTCCAAACAGCTTAAAGTGGAGATGCCCGAGATCTACGAGAAGTACATCAATAAAACAAGTTATAGAAGATTCACTATAAAATAGGCTGGTTATATGGAGATATAATCAGCTTTAAATTTAAAGGAGGTGTATGGCGACAGGTTGAATATTTGTCGCCTTTTATTATGAGTAATTTGAGACAGAAGCTTGCTGAACTGGTTGAAATGAACAATACAGAAATTGAATTAATGGAGGACAATAATATGAAAAGCAAGAATAATGTAGTGTCTATTGCGAGCAGTGAAACCAGAATGATGGAAGTAGTACCTGAATTGGCTATAACAATATCTGAAGCAAAGACAAGAATCAAAATGCTTCAGGAGTTTGTCAATGAAATGATGGTGCCCGGCGTGGATTACGGAATCATCTCAGGCTGCAACAAGCCAAGCTTGTACAAGTCGGGAGCTGAGAAGCTATGTGATGTATTCGGCTTTTCAAAAAGAATTGAAATCATAAACAGAGTTGAAGAGTTTGATAAAGGTATTTTTGTATATGAGGTCAAAGCAACATTGATAAGCAAAAGGACAAATATAATCGAAGCAGAAGGAATAGGCAGCTGCAACAATAAGGAAAAGAAGTATAGAAATATGGATGGATTCACAATATGCAATACAGTACTCAAAATGGCCAAGAAAAGGGCTCTAATAGATGCTGTGCTTTCAGCTACACGTAGTTCTTTCATCTTCAGCCAAGACCTTGAGGATATACAGACCGACAAAATGTCGGAATCAATATCTGCTGCAACAGTTAAAATCAATGAACTCAATAATAAGATGGACAACCCGAAAGAAGTTGCACAAGATAGGTTGAATGTAGATCCTATATATAAGGAACAGATTCATATACTGCATTCATTAGTTAAGCAATTAGAAATTCCATCGGACAAAATGAAAGCATTTATCGCTGACAAGTATGATGTGAAGAAGAGTACCGAATTAAATGCATTACAAGCTAACGAGCTTATAGAGTTTTTAGTGGAACATAGGAGCAAAGGTAGTAAGGACATAAGCAGTACCATGAATAGATAGTGTTAGTTTAGTCAACTTTAACATTTGAGTTAGCGGTGATGACAGTAGTTGCCACCGTTAACTCTACTTTATTTATTAGTAGGGGTAGTATCTAAGGCAACAGTGGCCAAACTGACCACAGTTGGTCAAATGTTGATAAAAGCATATTCTTAACTAGACTGAATAATAAAGGTCTTCTAGAACTTGTGAGTGAATAAAATATCAAGCTTAAATGAAACTCCATAAAAGGAATTTACCATATATAAGTAGAAATTAATAAAGGTTGTAATCTACAATGCAGATTCTTTATCTATACAATATGAATTGGATGTGATTAATAGTGAACATAGATTATATTTTGTCCTATGTAAAGCCATATTTAAACGATAACAATGAATTATCAGAGGATAAATTTGAAGATCTGTTTGGCTTTATGAAGGCTGAAGAAAAGGATGCTATTTATGATGTTCTAGTTGATAATGACATAGAGATTATTGAAGATCTTGATGACTATGATGAAACTAAGCATAAGGATAGGAGATCTACTCAAAAGACTTCACCTAAAATTTACATTGATCCTAAGAAGATAAATCTTAGCAATGAGGAATTATGTGTAATGTATCAAAGAGGAGAAGAAATTGCACTAGATATGCTGGTTATCAAAAATGATGGGCTTCTAAACCAAAGGGCAGGGAAGTATACAAAGCTATATAATCATAAACTGGATTTTGAAGATCTAAAGCACTATGGATTTATAGGTATGAAGAAGGCAGCTGAAAGGTTTGATTTGAACAAAGAAGCTAAGTTTACAACCTATGCAGTATGGTGGATTGACCAATGTATAAAGAGGAATATTTGCGATTATGGATTTACAATAAGAGTTCCAGTGCATGTGTTTGACAAAATTGGTACTGTAATTAATATCCAAAGACAAACTGGAGTAGAAAGTATTAATGAGCTTATTGATATCCTATGTGATGAAAAGGGCTATACAAGAGAAAATGCTTCCTATGTAATATTTCTATATAATTATATTGTAAAACCTACATCACTTGATCTACCTGTAGGTGAAAGTGAAGATATTACTATACTGGAAATGATACATGATCCTATAGATCATTCAGTAGAAAAGGCAGTAGAAGACGTAGCTTTAAGAGCTGTAATATTGAAGGTGCTAGATACTCTTACTCCCAGAGAAGAGAAGGTTATGAGATTAAGATTTGGAATAGATGATGGAGAGGCAAAGACATTAGAAGAAGTAGGACATCATTTTAATGTAACACGTGAAAGAATTAGACAGATACAGGCAAAGGCCTTAAGAAAGTTAAGACACCCATCAAGATCGAAGCTCTTAAAAGACTTTTTAGATTGAGGTGATTCAAATGAAAGAAATAATAAAAGATAGAATTAGTAGTATAATAGCCAAAATAGAAGGTGATGGAACACTAATAGTTTTAAAAGGAATAAGTCCAGAGCTCCTCGGAATTAATAAACCTGAATTAAATGCACTATTTCAGAACAAGTTCTTATATTTTTCTAATATCCTAGCTCACAAACAAACAGTAATTACCTATGATGAATTCATTGCTTTGTTAGATTTTATTGTTCTGCAATATTCTTCTATATATATATTGGATAATAATCTATTCCTGAATTATTACCCACTTGCTGTAACAATAGATGGTAACAGCACTGAAAGTCTTATGAAGCATTATGACCAGGATTACAATGATGATAGCTTTGAATTTACAAACTTAGTAGAGCTGGCTAATATCTATGGTAATTTTACAAAGGTAAATCAGAATTTTTATGTGGTTTTTAATGATCTAGCCTCTCATGAAAAAGTTAAACATATAAACCTATGGGAGGATATAGATAATAATATAGTAACAAGTACAGCTGAATTTGATTTAAAGGATGATGTCATAGAGATAATTGATGAACTAGACTACTTGGAGTTTGTTGATGATATTTTTGAAGGTTCTATATCAGTAGTAAACGTGATCAATAACCTTAATAGTTCTGAGAGATACTCTATTAGGGAACGGATAATTACAATTAGGCATTGGTTTAAGGACTATATAAATATAAGCATAGGCAATTTTGCTGAGCAAAAGAGAAGCATAGAAGATTATCCTGAGTTTATAGAAATTCTTAAGAAGTATTGGAATAAGAATGAATTCTTGAATATAACAAATTATGATGTTGAAGAATTACAGTACGGAAAAAAGAAGTTAAATGATGTATCACAAGGTGAGATTATTTCTACAATTGTAAATCAGGTTGAAAACTCTATTAATAATGAAAGTTTTAGGGATATATTTGTTACTGCTCCAACAGGTTCAGGTAAGTCTGCCATGTTTCAAATTCCAGCAATATATATCGCTGAAAAGTACAGGAGTAGCCATGGATTGTTAACTATAGTAATATCACCGCTTATAGGTTTAATGAAGGACCAAGTAAAAAACCTTGAGATAAAGGAATATAGATTGGCTAGAACAATAAACTCCGACGTTTCTCCTATTAAGAAGCAAGAAATAATTGATGATATTGCAGAGCGTAGATGTGATATTCTTTATATTTCTCCAGAAACATTATTGAGTAGAAGTGATGTAGAACAATTAATAGGAGACAGACAAGTTGGCTTATTTGTCATTGATGAAGCCCATATTGTAACAACTTGGGGAAAACAATTCAGACCAGATTATTGGTTCTTAGGTGAGCATATAAAAAAGATAAGAAAAGCACAGATGAAAAAACACAACAGGTCATTCCCAATTGCTACTTTTACAGCAACTGCAATATATGGCGGTATTGAAGATATGTATTTTGAGACTAAACAAAGCTTACACATGCTAGCTCCATATACATACCTTGGATATGTTAAAAGACCTGATATTAACATATTGATTGAACGATCTCCAAAGAAAACAGATAAGACGGAGTATGAGCTAGAAAAGTTTGATCAGCTAATTGATCAGATAAGAAGAGCAATAATTACAAATAAAAAAATGCTAATATACTTCCCTACTGTAGCATTAATCAATCGGTTTAATGATTATTGTTATGCTAAAGGGCTATCGAATGTGGTTGTCAAATATCATGGACAAATGGGGAAACAAGAAAAAGAAGAGAACTATGAAAGATTCTATAATAAAGAAAGATTAGTAATGATAGCTACTAAGGCGTTTGGAATGGGAATTGATATTGATGATATTGAAGTAGTAGTTCATTTTGCACCAACAGGTAATGTATGTGATTATGTTCAAGAAATAGGAAGAGCTGCTAGAAGAATGGACCTGGTTGGGGAAGCCTATTATAATTTTATGAGTAATGATTTTAAGCATATTAATAGACTTCATGGGTTATCTATGATCAGGGAATATCAGCTAATAGAAGTTATTAGGAAAATTCATGAGCTATTTGTTCAAAAGATAAAGCAATCCAATGGTGCAAGATTAACAAAGAAAAGAAATGAAATGCTGATAGATGCTGAAAGCTTCTCGCATATTTTTGAATCTACATTTTCAAATGAGGATGATGCAATTAACAAAGTAAAAACAGCTATGTTGATAATACAAAAGGATTTCGAAAACAAGCAAGGGTTCTCTCCATTCCATATTAGGCCAATACCTCTATTCTCTATAGGATACTTTAGAATTGATGAATTTACACAAAGAAAAATTACAAATAGATATGGTGATATATTAAAGGTATTGGATGCAGAAGAGAAGATTTGTTCAGTAAATCTAAATGTAATATGGGAGCAGGAGTTTAATTCGAAATTCTCGTTTCCTCAGTTTAAATATCTAGTATACTCTAAGAGCTCAGAACTGAATTTTGATATAAAAGATCAATTATCTCCAGCTTTAGTGCTTGATATTTACTTTGAAAATAACTATAGAGACGTCTTCAACAAGCACATTAAAGGAATATCTGATGTTCTATATACTGCAGTCAGTGAAGACAAATTTTATAGTATTAATGACCTAGCTGATAGACTTATGCAAGTTATTAAGATCTCCGAATACAGTGCAAGAACCATAATGGATATAATTGTTGCTACTATTACAGTATATGCAAGAGATTTTTCCAAGTCTCTTCAAGGTAGAATGTATACCTTTAAAGAAATGAATAATAGTGTAATAAAATATAAATTTAGCAATTCAATCGAGAACTACATTAAGTGGGTATCTAGAGGATTTGAGTTTATACAGAACAATATAAAAGATGGGAGACTTTATTTAGTAGATGATTCAAATGATAAGAAGTACAAAGAATATCTCATGCTATTAGGTATATTAGAGATGTTCGGCATGTTAACTTTTAAGGCAACAGGTGGCAGTAATAGCCAGATATATATTTATGTGAACGAAACGAAGACAATGAAGCAGATAATTCAGAAACCATACAATTACCATAATAAACTACTTGAGCTTGTTGGACAAAGACATAAGATCTCAGTAGCTATGCTTACTTATATGTTTGAACATTGTAAAGATAGTAACGAGATATGGGATTGTATAGAGAACTACTTCCTAGGGATTATTCCTGAACAAGTCAAGAAAATCTACAAAGATAAGTTTGGGGAAGAGCTTGTAATATAATTCTGCTAAATTAGCAATAATAAGATAATTGGGCAACATAAGTAATATGCCTAATTATCTTATTACTACATTGACGAAGAAGCTTTAAAAGCTTATAATAATAATGCAACAAAAACCGAATCAGTCATACTACATCAAAAAAATCAGACCAACTACACATATAACTGATCTTTTTGGTTTTTCGGGAAGCGTTGAAACTGAACGCTTTCAAAGCATCATCAAGTTAATAAATTTGCGTCCTTAGCTCAGCCGGATAGAGTAGCTGACTTCGAATCAGTTGGTCGGGGGTTCGAATCCCTCAGGGCGCACCATACATAAAGAATGTGCTTTAGAACTTTTGGTTCTAAAGCTTTTTTATTTGTTTCATAATATAGTATTATCTCTTACCAGCAAATATTTTGTAAGTATGAATAAAACCCGGAGGAAACTACGGGTTTTATTTTTCATAAATATGGTTGACATCATTCCTTAGTAAAAGCTTATAATATAGTTAACAGTTACAAAGGATAAGCATGGAGGTGTTATTTTATGAAAAGACTGGATATTAAGCTGAATACACTTTTAAATGAACAGAAGTTAAAGACAAAGTGGTCAGAGCTTGAATGTCATGGGGCTAGTGAGTTTTTAAGTTTATTGTTTCAAGACCAGGTGCAGTATGGCAAATTAGCTCATGCAATTATCGTTGAAAATCGTGTGGTTTGCATGAATTTATATGAAGGAGTACCATATATGTCAGACGGAGTATCTGAAATGATTACTAAAATGTATATAGATATAGAGGATAATATCATACTGCTGAGCAGAAGCGGCAATATATATCTGTATGAAACAGAAGCCATGGATGCAAGCGACTTAAGGCATTATTACGGAAAAGACTAAATTATTGTAATCATATACGATATATGTAATAAAATCCCTCTCACTGAGTAAAATAGTCGGGAGAGGTGAATTTTATGTCTGAAATAATTGAACCCGCTCACGATATTTATAAACTTAGGGAGAATTTATACAGTATTATAGAACAAAACAACTATGATTTAAATGACCCCAAGGTTTTGGAAGCCAGTGAGTGTATCAATAAAGCTATTGTAGCTTATATACGATGTTAGCGTTAAAAACTGTATAAATTTATTTTTTAAGGGGTATGTATGAACAAAAGAATAAATGATATTTGGACAAGCAATCATACGAAATATTTATTTGTTATGGTGATAACAAGCTTGTTATGGAGCAGTGGGGGTATTCTGATCAAGCTGGTCCATATTGGACCTATGGCAGTGTCCGGACTAAGAAGCTTCATTGCGGCTGCTATTATTCTCTTATACCTCAAAAAGCCGAATTTTACATGGAGTCGGTATCAACTGTTAGGTGCTGCTGCATATGCCAGTATGGCAATAACCTTTGTTTTTGCAACGCGGCTGACTACATCCGCGAATGCGGTTTTGCTGCAATATACAGCGCCAATCTACGTTGCTATACTTGGCAGCTTTATACTACGGGAAAAGGCAATTCTGAAGGATTGGATTACAATAGCGATAACTTTACTGGGT
>JARBUB010000194.1 GCA_029239905.1 Clostridia bacterium | reverse complement strand
AAAGGCGACTCAGATTGGTCCTATGCTTGGATTCCTGTAGTAGCTCCTATCTGTGGTGGAATAGCAGCTGCTTTGGTCTTCAATATATTGTTCTAAATAAGCTGCAATAAAAAAACTCCCTACGGGGAGTTTTTTATTGCTAATACTTCGCCACAGGCGCCAAGTATACCGTATATTCATCGGTACCATCCACATCAATCAAAGCATCACATAGCTTTTGATCATAGGCAGCTATAGCGCAGGTTCCGCTTCCCACAGCTTCACAAGCTATGTAAAGGTTCTGGCATATGTGTCCGGCATCCAACAGCATGGCTTTATGTGAAGTGATATTGTATCTCCATTCCCCTCTATAAGGCACACAGCTCCAAACAAAGGTCACTGCCGATTTCCCTACAAATAATTGTCCAAGTGTTGCATCATTTGCTTTTTCTTCCAACCCCTCGACTTCCTTAAGAAACACAAGCTGATGAGATAACGCCAAATATCTATAGACACCCTTCTTCAATCCTTCTACATTAAATATCCATAGATAAGTCTCAAAGGGATGTCGTGCCCCGGCAGATGCTACAGGTCTGAAGGTAGCGTAATTATTATCCATCTTCCTATCTACGCCCTGGGTAGCCCATAATAGAAAAGAGAGCTCCTTAAGACTCATTTGCTGGTCCTTGTACTTTCTTCTGCTTCTTCTACCCTTTAAACAAGCATATACATCCGTTTTGATAAATACAGCTTCGTCAAACTTAGGAAGTTCAATGATTTCTGCCCCTGCCGCTACCGGTTTTTGCAGGGCTGGCTGCGGCAAGCCTTGTTCTTGATCTGACAGAATATCCTCGCGGTCAAACTCTGATTTCATAAATATCCTATTTCCCATAATTTTATCCATCGTTTCCACTCCTTTATGATTCTAAACGTTTCTTGTACCTTCTTTTGCTATCATGACCCATCTGCAAAACTTCGCTTCAGTGTAATCAACCAGCTTGAATAGAATATATCCAAGAAAACTCAAAGCTAATATCCCGGCAAACATATCAACATAATTCACAAAGGTCCAACAGTTCATGATAAAATAACCAATTCCATATCGAGTAGCATAATTTTCACTAAAGAAAAGAACCGCGATACTGGTGCCTATACTGATTCGCAAGGAAGTAATAATCTTAGGCATTACAGCAGGAATGATCAGATGTCTATAAAGCTCCCACTTGTTCATCCCCAGAGACCTTGCAGAATAAAAAAGTCCTTTGGGAATTTCTCTTACGCCATCTCTTGTTGTTACGATGATCTGAAATATGATGATAGCTGTCACGATTAGTATTTTAGAGGTGTTTCCCAGTCCAAAAAGTATCATAAATACAGGCAGAAAAGCTATTTTGGGCACCGGATAAAGTACATAAATAATCGGTGATATCAGTGTATCCGCTTTATCATTTACTCCGATGAAAAGTCCCAGAGCAACCCCGGCGATAATGGAAATCACCACCGCCCCTACTATTCTTATAAGACTGGCCAGCATATGTGGCAGCAGCGTACCCGGCAGTAAGCTTATAAATCGCTTTATTGCCAAATAGGGCTCCGGTATAACGGTGGATTGAATACTCCAATGCAAAAGCTGCCAAAGTACTAACAATATCAACAGACCGTAAACTGTTCCCAGTTTAAGTTTACTTATATGCTTATTCATCTTGATCACCACTATTCATACATTGCCTTACCTTTAGACAAACATTATAGAAATCCTGCTTATTCCTTAGATTTTCATCTCCAAAATGCGGATTGTCCAATATCGTTTTTATCTTACCTTCATCCATAACAACTATTTTTTGTCCCAGAAAGACTGCTTCCTCTATACTGTGAGTAACCAGTATTATAGTCATAGGATGAGCTTTATATAGCTTCAATATAAGATTTTGCAGATGTTCCTTTGTAATTGCATCCAAAGCGGAAGAGGGTTCATCCATCAAAAGCAGATCAGGCTTTAATGCCAATGCTCTGGCTATAGCTACTCTCTGTTTCTGCCCACCACTTAACTCCATAGGGTATTTTTGCTTGTACTGCTCAATGCCAAGCTCACTTAAAATAGACCCTACAATTTGCTTCTCCTGCTTCTTATCCATGTCTCTAACCTGCAATCCCAGTGAAACATTTTTCCATACCGTTTTCCAAGGAAAAAGTCCATAATCCTGCAGTATTAAGGCTGTATCTTTTCTTATCCCCTGAATAGGCTGTTCCTTTACAAACACATTTCCAGCCATAGGAGCAAGAAGCCCTGCCAAGCAGTACAGCAGAGTCGTCTTACCGCAGCCGGAGGGCCCTATTATTGCACAGGTGGTATTTTTTCCTATGGTAAAGCTTACATCGTCCAAAGCCCTTTCGCTGCCATAACAGACAGTAAGGTTTTTGACATCTATCATTATTTTACAAACTTCCTTTCGATCATTTGATCATAAGGCACTGTGATATCTATTTTTTGCACTGCTTCTACCCAGTCAATCACTTTATTCATATAAGCTTCATCAGGTACTCTTGCTGCATGATATTGAGGCAGTGTCATCAAATCCTTTATTTCAGGATTAAGCGCCATCTTCTCAATCAATACATCTCTTGCTTCATCATCGTTATTCTTAATATCCTCTACTGCCTTATTGTAGGCTTGATGGAATAGCGCCAATCCTTTTTCCTTGTCCTTTAATACCTTGCCTGTAAATACCATAGCTTCAGGCATAAAATCATCAGGATTGTTATAAACGACCTTCTCAAGGCCACCTAATTCACCCATAGAAGCGATGGGTTCCGGCAGATTTGCCATGTCCAGCTGTCCTGCCTTAATCATCTCAAGCCTTGCAGGTATTTCATTAATGAAAATCTTTTCCATTTCATAATTGTCCTTTAGGAACTGATCCGAGAGGAAATTAGAAACGCTTATTTCCATCATTCCAATCTTAATATTCTTCTGTTCTACAAAACCCTTTTTCAACAGGAATGGAAAGCTTCCGTCAGTACTAGTTGTTATCTTAATATCCATGCCATTTTGCACATTGTTAACAAAGGCAATCAAATCAGTCATTGCACCATCTAATTCACCGCTTTGCAATGCACTTTCTCTATTGGCTGCATTGTTGTATACCTGTATGTCCATTTCAAGACCCAGCTCTTTAAAGTAGCCTTTTTTCTCTGCCAAAAGTATAGGGGCTGAGTCAACTGCAGGCATGATACCTATTTTAAGCTTCATGTCGTCTACAGGTGCTGCAGGTGCCCCTTGGCAGCCGGCAAATATTAGAGTCACCGTCATTAGCAATGCAATTAATAGTGTAGTCGTTTTTTTCATATTTTTTCCTCCTAGAATATTTGTTATATATTATTTAAAGCATTGTTAAAATACTCACATGAACTATTTTATATCTAACTCGTAAAAGTAGCAACTGTCTAGAGGTTGCCTATGTGATTATTTTGTGTAATAATAATTATGAATTTATTATGACAACCATTTTTCTACTTATTCCTGCTATTATATGATTATTAAAGGAGATTTATATGGACTCAAAAACATTGTATTACAAAAGTCTTTTTAAGGATATCTGGATTGCTTCCAGACCGCTGTCTCTCACGCTGGCACTTTACTCAACGACTTTGGGAATTGTTGTTGCATATATGGAGAATAAGCTTTTTACCGGAAATTCATACTTGGATATATGGAAGATATTTTTGGTAACCTTAGCTGGCTTATTTGTACAGACCGGCACGAATTTTATAAATGACTATTTTGAATGCGAGTACAAATACAGGAGACAAAGCGAGAAAAAATATAGCTTCTTAGGCAAGCAAAGAACAAAGTTTGACATCCTTATATTCCTTCTCGGACTGGGTTCTTTTGGAGCTACCTGCCTGATTGGAATTTATCTGATCTATTTGACTACCCCAAAGCTGCTCTGGGTCGGACTCATCGGCGTTATAGGGGGATATTCCTATACCGGAGAGCCTATCGTGTACAAACGTCATGGTTTAGGTGCTATATTATCCTTTGTTTTGATGGGGCCTCTTATGGTATACGGAAGCTACTTGGTTTTTGCAGAGCAATTCTCATGGACACCTATTATTCTGGGGTTGCCCTTAAGTCTTATGATACCGCTGCTTATGTTTAGCAATGAGCTGCGAGATTATGAAAGAGACAAGAGCTTGGGTATAAGAACTCTTACAGTTCGAATAGGCTATAAGATAGGAAAAATCATTTTTCTAACCCTGATTCTCTCTTCCTACTCCTTAACGGTATTGTATGTAATGGTAGGAATGCTGCCAATCAGCTCTGTATTTGTATTTGCTACGATTCCTCTTGCACTAAAGTCTTACAAAACCGTAGCCGTTGCAAAAAAAGAAGGGGTGCCTATTACAAACAAGCTGCATCTTACCTTTGGATTGATTACAATAATCACTTTACTATTTAAATAAAAGAGATGCTATCATAAAGGGCTGTAGTGTTATTTACTACAGCCCTTTATGATTACAAAACATATGTCATTCCGATATATCCCAATCCAAAGCCTGTGATGCCTAGAATTAAAGTAATGCCTATATATATTGCAACGTTTAAGTACTGATTATTTTTTATTAAGCGAACACCTTCATACATGAATGTCGAAAAGGTAGTAAATGCCCCCAAGAATCCCTCTCCCAGCAGTAAATACAATCCATTGTTAAAATTTAGTGCGCTGACGGCTCCCAGCAAAAGTGCCCCCACTATATTAACAATAAAAGTTGACCAAGGAAATGCCGAAGAATGATATCTCCCAACCAGCTGTCCCACAGAGTATCGTGCCACACTTCCCAGCATACCCCCTATGCCTACAATGATAAAACTCATACACTTCCTCCTTTCATCAACTTTCTATTTCTTCAGGGTAAGCTTATCTCCAAGACTTAATCCAACAAAAACACCTGTAAGTCCCAATATTACAGATAATCCCAAATAGATCCCTGCTGTAAGCAGATCACCTGAACTTAATTGAAAATTGACTTCCTTGCTAATTGCAGAAAATGTAGTAAAAGCACCCAAAAATCCCGAAATAGCTCCCACTCGTTCGGCTTCTCCAAGCTTTAACGAGTCTTTCGCCATAGTGATGAAAAAACCTAAAATGAAGCTTCCCAATATATTTATGAGCAGAGTGTTTATAGGGAAGTTTGATGTTGTTGAAGAAATCTCAAAGGTTTTTATAAAAAACCTCAGTATGGCTCCCCAAAAACCTCCTGCTGCTATCATTGCATATTTGCGCATAACAAGCTCCTTCATATCCTTAATAACCAATACAAATGATATTTTATCATAGTAAACTTATTCTTTCCACAAAGGACTTATCAGGAAAGGTTCTTCATTCCATTCAGAATGGCATGCACTTCGTGCATATGCCTTAGCTGTCACCCTGAACATCGCGAAGGATCTTATCCAGAAATAAAAAAGACCGCCCTGCGGTCTAAGATAATTTATGATTCTTTTCGTGCTTTAACAACCATTCCTTGCGCCACAGTCCTCCTGCATAGCCGGTCAAGCTTCCGTCTGCTCCTACAATTCTATGACATGGAATCATGATTGCAATTTTGTTCTTATTGTTGGCACCGCCAACTGCCCTACTGCCTTTG
>JARBUB010000193.1 GCA_029239905.1 Clostridia bacterium | reverse complement strand
GTAAATGTGCTCTGCTCTGCCTTTACTTTTTGGATTATAAAGCGCTATTACAAAGTCACCACTTGCGGCCATATGCAGTCTTTTTTCAATCACCCTCCAAGGCGTTAGCAGGTCACTAAGGCTTATGGTGCAGAAATCATGCATGATGGGTGCCCCAACCTCTGCAGCAGCACAAAATGAGGATGTCACACCAGGAATGATCTCAACTTCTATATCTTGAGCCAACTCCAGCACAGGTCCAGCCATACCATAAAGTCCGGCATCCCCTGTGCTGATAATGCAAGTATCATAACCTTTGGCGGTTTCTTCCGCTGCCATCCTACATCTTTCGATTTCTCCCATCATACCTGTTTTAATGACTCTTTTGCCTTCTATAAAATCCTTGACTAGTTCAATATAAAAGGTATACCCAACGATAACCTCACATTTTTTGATTGTTTCCAAAGCCTTCAAGGTCATGTGCTCCTTCCCTCCCGGACCAATTCCAACGACATACAACTTTCCCATGTTATCTCTCCTTAGCTACTGCAATTGTTATTCCGTTCATCACAGTCTTTGAAACTATAATGTCTCCTCCGGCAAGATGTGCACAGGGCTCGCAAACTGACGTTACGCCTATATTCGACTTTACAAAGTCGCTTGCTGCAAATTTTTCTTGCACCTTGCTTATTTCTTCTCTGGTAAATATAGTCATTGTGCACCCCAGACTTTTGCAAGCCTCTATGATTCCTTCTTCATCACTTTTTACATCAACGGAGGCTATTGTCTTAATACAGCTTAAGCTTATATTATTCAAAGCAAAAACCTCTTCTATTGCCTTTAAAATTTCATCTCTGTGTTTTCCTCTCCTGCAGCCTATTCCAATATTTATATTCTTAGGTCGTAATACGCAAAAAGGCTTGTCGCTTGTCAGATTAAGCTCCGAGCTCACATAAAGAACTCCATCATAGTCACGATCAGAAAGCTTCAGGTAGTCTAGCGGGAGCTTCAGCTCTGAAACCAGCTTGATTTTCTTTCCTTCAAGCATCATGGCTGTTAGCTTTTTAGCAGTTTCCATGCTTTCTATATATAAACCATTGTTCTTAGCAAACATATCTATAGCCTCAATATTTCTAGCATCAGAGGCGGTTGTTATGACAGGCTGGCATTGCAATATCTCTGCAAGTCTTTGAGCTAGGTCATTTGCTCCACCTAAATGCCCCGATACAAGACTAATTGAGAATCTGCCTAAGTCATCTACAACAATAATCGCAGGATCTGTGGTCTTATGAACAAGATAAGGGGCACTTAATCTTACAGCTATTCCTGTAGAGCTTATAAATACAATCCCTTTATAGGTGTTAAAAATATTCTCCAGCTGTTCCTTATAGCTATGTTTGTCAAATATATCTATCACAAAGTCTTGACTAAGCTTAATCTTCTCAGCTATTTTCAAACCCGACCCGGTAAATGCTATACAGGCCAGCTTCATTTGACGCCCTCTCTGAATGCATGTGTGAATTCCGGATGGTACAGCATGGATCTTTCATAGGCTCCCTCAATAAAGTCGCCCACCAAAATCTGAGAGAAATTCTTTATATTTTCCTGCTTCACTTTTTCTGCAATATCTGCCAGTGTCCCAACTACGATCTTTTGCTCCGGCCAAGTTGCTTTGTACACTACGGCTACAGGAACATCCTCTCTTTGATAGCCCTTCATAAGCTTTTCAACCACCTTATCTATATCTTGAACAGACAAGAAAATAGCCATGGAGCATTTATGTGCTGCCAGCAGTTCCAAATCCTCATTTATGGGCACCGGTGTCTTCCCTTCCATTCTGGTAATAATCACGGTTTGGCTAACATTGGGAAGGGTGAATTCTCGCTTGATAGCCGCACAGCTTGCAGTGAAAGAGCTTACCCCCGGTATTACCTCATAGATTATATCTTGCATATTGAGCAAGTCCATTTGTTCTCTTATGGCGCCGTATATGCTTGGATCCCCAGTATGTAATCTAACGGTTGTCTTTCCAAGCTTTTCTGCCTTCTGCATCACATCAATCACCGCTTCTAAGGTCATGGATGCACTATTATAAAACTCACATTGTTTCTTGCAGAACTTCAAATGCGCTTCCCACACAAGAGACCCTGCATAGATAACAATATCTGCCCCTTCAAGTATCGTCCTGCCTTTAACTGTTATTAAATCAACATCTCCGGGACCTGCACCTATAAAGTAAATCATCTTAAGCCCTCCTTGCAAATATTAAGGACATATAATCCTTATCTGCCAGCATCTCTTCTTTTTTGTAAAGCACTGCTTGATTTTCCTGCGTACAGCGTTTTACATATGTATAAACAAAACCATTACGTTCCAGCTTATCTATTATTTCTTCCTTGTTCTTGCTTACCTTTAAAATACAAACAGAATCTACGCTGTTCAAAAGCATCTCATCAATATTGCCATCAGCCAGGTAAAAGCTTTCATCCTTCAAGGTAATGGGAAGCCCTAACAAAGCGGCTGCTGCATTGTAGGATGTGATCCCCGGTATGGTCTCTGTTTGTACATGGATATCAATCAGCTCCTTCATTAAATATGCATAGGTGCTATAAGTCATTGGGTCTCCAAGAGTCAGAAATACCCCCGTTTCATCCTCCTTCAAGGTTTGATCTATTTTTTGAGCTGCCTCTACATAGCGCTGCTTATTGTCAGCGCCCATTGGAAAGCTTAGTTCTATAATTTTTTTATCTTTTATATATTCATTGGCAATCTTGCCCGCAAGGCTTTCGCCCTTGCTTTCCGGTATGAAAACAGTTTCACAGCTTCTAATGAGCTTGTATGCTTTTAAAGTAATTAACTCCATATCTCCAGGTCCGATGCCTATTCCTACTAATTTCTTCATTGCTTTTTCCCCTTGATAATAAATATTGGATTATTTGCCTTGAGCAGTCCAAGGTTATCCATTATAGATGATTGTATGAGCCTGGCTTCAATTTCTTTATACCTTAACTCCTTTAGCTTTCTTTTGAAGTCAACCATGTTGTCGGGTACTATAAAACTTGCTGCCAAGGTCCCGCCTGCTTCAAGCTTTTTATCCAATGCATCCATGATCTGTTCAAGCTTGCCTGCGCTTCCACCGATAAAGCACTTATTAAAGCCAGTGACGCTTTGCATATCAGCGGGAGCAGTGCCATGAATGGTTTTTACTTTTACGCCGAACTTGTCTGCGTTCTGATATATAAGTCCAACACCCTCTTGATCCTTCTCAATAGCATATACCTCTGCCCCCAGTAAAGCAGCTTGAATGGAAATTGAACCTGTTCCGGCTCCAACATCCAGAAATACATCTCCTTGCTCAAGCTCAAGTACTGCCATGATCAGCACTCTTGCATCAAATTTAGTCATTGGTATGCTGCCTCTAATAAAATCTTCATCCTTAATCCATTTCATTTTCTATCACCACCACTGCCAGTGTACTGATCTCATCAATATCCGAACCTATTTCTTCTTCAACGATGAATTCATCCTCGTAGGACAGGTTAAAACCAACAAATATCTTGCCTTTGACTCCCATGCTGCTTAAAAGGCTGGAGATATAATTAGGCGTGTATTTGCTGTCTGTAAGCACTATGGATGTCTTTGATTTTTTGATATCCTCTATGCTGCATTCTCTCCCATGGAAGCTTATGAAAGCTGCATCCTGCCAGCTTTTCTTAAGCCTTGCCATCATATATTGCATGGAAGAAACACCGGGCAGCACTTGGTCTATAATGATCCCTTTTCTTTGGAGAAAATCCAGTATACCGAAGAAGCAGGGGTCTCCTGAAGCTAGAATAGCAATATCCCTATCAGAATCCAGCATGTCTATAATCTGATCTACCCTGTCTATTGTCTGTATTTCAGCTCTTATTTGCTTAGCTGCCTTTGCTATTCTGCCAAAAGCTATAACCAGATCTGTTTCCTTTACCGCCTCTACTGCTTCCATGGTTATATACCTTATGCTTCCTGGACCCATACCCACAAGTCTAATCATGCTTTCCTCCCAAAATTCCGTAATCCATAGAGTACATTATTACCTTTATGTTCAAGGAGTCGTTTTTCAAATATCTTCTGATTCTATTCTCACAACCACTTGCCATATCATCGAACAATTCTTGATAACCATTTTCCTGCAACAGCTTTACAGCTTCCTCAGAGGTCACACAAGCATTTACTTTGCTGATCAGCTCAGAGGGTGCTGCAGCTAAGGCAAGATAATATACAAAGGCTTCTATTCGTACATCACAAAGCTTGCTGTGCGTATTGAAGGCTCCAATAGAAAGCTTGCATAGCTTGCCTACATGGCCTACCAAGCTGATATTGTTCAAGCCCTTTTCATGGATATACATCAGTGCATCTCCGATAAAGTTGGATACCTTTATCTTTGCACCCTTCAACGCTAAACTCTTTGCCACATTCTCACCATAGTTCCCGGGAAACAAAACCCATTCCTTTGCTCCACTTTCCAATGCAGCATCTATCTCAAGATAAATTGTTTTCTTCAACGCATCATCAGACATGGGCTCCACAATTCCTGAAGTACCTATAATAGAAATACCACCTTTTATTCCAATATTGGCATTAAAGGTTCGCTTTGCAATTTCTGCTCCTTTGGGTGCATATATTGTTACATCGAAGCCACAACCGGCTATTTTAGATATCTCATGAGCTATCATTTTTCGAGGTACAGGATTTATAGCTGCTTGACCCGCTTCCCCCCAAAATCCCTTTCTGTTTATAACACCAATCCCCTCGCCACCATGAATATTGATGGCGCCATCTTCACGTTTGGTGACACGGGCGAATATTTCCATGTGATCTGTAACATCAGGGTCATCACCGGCATCCTTTACAACACAACAGCTGGCATATTCCTCTGTTATGTTTGCCTTGTACACCTCAAGCTTAAGCTGAATACCGGCAGGAGTATCAATTTCAATATGGTCAACTATTTCGCCCGTTATGAGCATAGTTGCAGCAGCTTTTGCCGCTGCAGCTGCACAGCTTCCGGTAGTATAGCCACATCTTAATTTCTTGCCATCCTTAATGATATAAAGGTCATGCATCTCTACCCACCGCCATATAGATGATGGCATTTAATATCGCAGCCGCTACATTGCTGCCGCCTTTGGTTCCAACTGTTGTAATGGATGGAATGTCAAAAGCTCTTATATATTCCTTGGACTCAGCAGCCCCCACAAAACCTACAGGCACTCCAACAATAAGCTTAGGCGTAACCTTGCCTTCCTTGATCAACTCACCTATTCTAAATAGGGCTGTAGGTGCATTGCCTATGACAAAAATGTCAATACCTTCCTTTGCAGCATAATCCATTGCAGCCATGGACCTTGTGATTTGTTTTTCCTGCGCAAGTCTAAAAATATCCTCATGGCTTATATAGCAGTCAATTTTACAGCCTGCTTTTTCAAGACTTCTCTTGTTAATACCGGAGAAAGCCATCATCGTGTCCGTAACTATTCTGCAACCTGCTTGAATTGCTTCTATGCCCGCTTCTATTGCATGATTGCTGATAGAAACAATGTTTTGATAGTCATAGTCACCCGTAGTATGTATTGTCCTCTTGATTACATTCAGCTCTTGCTCAGAAAAGCTATGAGGTGTCATGCCTTCGCTAATCAGCTTCATACTTTTTGTTTCAATTGCCAT
>JARBUB010000192.1 GCA_029239905.1 Clostridia bacterium | reverse complement strand
AACCTATCATGCAATAATACTGGCAAAGGATTATGTGGGATTAAAGAACCTGTATAGGCTGGTGTCCTACTCTCATTTAGATTATTTTTATAAAAAGCCACGTATATTAAAAAGCATGTTTAAAAAGTATTCCGAGGGCTTGATTATTGGCAGTGCCTGCAGCGAAGGGGAGCTTTATCAGGCAGTACTTCTTGGAAAATCCGAGGAGGAAATTGAAGCAATTGCTGAGGAATACGATTATTTGGAAATCCAGCCTCTGGGAAACAATGATTACCTGGTAAGGCAGGAGCAGGTTCCGAGTAAGGAGTATCTAAAGGAAATAAACAAAAAAATTGTAGCCTTAGGAGAAAAACTGAATAAGCCTGTAGTAGCTACAGGAGACGTTCACTTCATGGATCCTGAGGATGAGATATATAGGCGTATACTGGAAGCAGGACAGGGTTTCAAGGATGCAGACAGTCAGGCTCCGCTGTACCTCAAAACTACAGAGGAGATGCTTCAGGAATTCTCCTATTTAGGAAGTCAAAAAGCCTATGAAGTGGTAGTAACAAACACCAATCTCGTAGCAGACATGTGTGAGCAAATCAGCCCGATTTCACCGGAAAAAGCTACGCCGCACATAGATGGCTGTGAGCAGACCATTAAAGATATTACCTATGAAAAGGCACACGAGTTATATGGAGACCAACTGCCGGAGCTTGTTCAGCAAAGACTTGAGAGGGAGCTGGATTCCATTATAAAAAATGGTTTCTCCGTTATGTATATTATCGCTCAAAAGCTGGTGTGGAAATCCAATGAAGATGGCTATCTGGTTGGTTCCAGAGGCTCCGTTGGTTCCTCAGTAGTAGCCTATATGACCGGTATAACGGAAGTTAATGCTCTGCCGCCCCATTACAGGTGTCCTGCCTGCAAGCATTCAGACTTTACGGATTACGGCATAAAAATCGGCTTTGATTTGCCGGATAAGAATTGTCCTGTTTGTGGAGAAAGCTTAACTAAGGATGGGATAGACATACCTTTCGAAACCTTTTTGGGCTTCAATGGAGACAAGGAGCCGGATATAGACTTAAACTTCTCTGGAGAATATCAAGCCAAGGCTCATAGATATACGGAGGTTATCTTTGGTAAGGGCACAACCTTTAAGGCAGGAACCATAGGTACCATAGCAGAAAAAACTGCTTTTGGCTACGTGAAAAAGTATTTCGAGGAAAAAAACCTTACAGCAAACAAAGCAGAAATATTGAGAATCTCAAAAGGCTGTACAGGTATAAAAAGAACCACGGGCCAGCACCCTGGGGGAATCATAGTTGTGCCTAAGGGGCGGGAAATCTTTGAATTTTGCCCGGTACAGCACCCTGCAGATGACCCGAATTCTGATATTATAACCACACATTTTGACTATCACTCTATTGATTCGAATTTATTGAAGCTGGATATACTGGGCCACGACGATCCTACAGTTATAAGAATGCTGCAGGATATAACCGGTGTAGATCCGCAAAGGATACCTATGGATGATAAGGAAACTATGTCCATATTTTCCTCCACAAAAGCTTTGGGAGTAGCACCGGAGCAGATTAATTCCAAAGTAGGAAGCTTTGGTATTCCTGAGTTTGGTACAAAGTTCGTAAGAGGAATGCTCCTGGATACAATGCCAAAAACCTTTATGGACTTAATATGTATATCAGGACTTTCCCATGGTACTGATGTGTGGCTGGGAAATGCAAAGGACTTAGTTGATTCGGGAATAGTTACCAGCATAAGTGAAGCAGTATGTACCAGAGATGATATCATGGTTTATCTTATTAAAAAAGGTCTGCCCCCAAATACTGCATTTAAGATAATGGAGCTTGTTCGTAAAGGGCAGGCGCTGAAGGACCCTAAGAAATGGGAAGAATATGAGGCTTTAATGAGGGAGTGTCAGGTGCCTGAATGGTACATAGATTCCTGCAGAAAGATAAAATACATGTTCCCTAAGGCCCATGCAGCAGCCTACGTAATGATGGCCTTCAGAATAGCCTGGTTCAAGGTTCACATACCTAAGGCCTATTACGCAGCCTACTTCACAATTAGAGCAAAGGCCTTTGACGCCGAATTTATGATCTTCGGAAAAGAAAAGGTCAAGGAAAAAATGAAGGAAATTGAAACAATGGGCAACCAAGCCGCTCCTAAGGATAAGGATATGTACGATGACTTGGAGTTGGTACTAGAAATGTACGAGAGGGATATTAGATTCCTGCCCATTGATTTATTTAAATCCCATGCCACAAAATTCCTGGTAGAGGAGGATGGCTTAAGGCCTCCTATAAACAGTATATCCGGTATGGGAAACGTAGCAGCTGATGGTATATACAATGCAGTACAAGAAGCAGATCAAATTGGAAAGCCAATAAGCTCCATAGAGGATCTAAGGAAACGTGCTAAGATCGGAAATGCAGCTATAGACTCACTTAAAAAGTTTGGCTGCTTAAAAGGTCTACCAGAAAGCGATCAAATGAGCTTTTTTGATGTAATTTAATAAGAAGCTAATGACTACATTGTCTAAGCATAAAAGGATACCGATTATTTCGGTATCCTTTTATGCTATCTTACCTCAAGAGCAGTAATTTGAGCTAAAAGCTTCACAAGGTCTTCCTGACTTCTGATTTTGCTCTTATTATGCAGGCTTGGCTTTCGTGATGGTTCATGTGTTATTTTCCCTTTGTGTTATAATACGTAATAATGTGCAATTTGCTCCAAATGTTTCTTTGTATACAGCAGGTCATCCAATACATCCTGATTCACGAAATTCTGGATATGAATATGGTATTGGTATAACATTAGGAAATCCGTGTAAGGTTATTCGGAAAATTACTGAAGAAGACCGTAAATATTATTATAAAAACTACGTATTTGATGTTGATGATTACAATGATTAGTTTGTTTTGTAATAAAAGTGCTAGTATGTTTTCCTAAAATCTTCACGAATCATAAAATAGAGATATATGAGCAATTATGAACAATCAATTATTATTGCGTTAGAGTTTAAGGTATGCATATTTCGCGACCCCCTTACTTTAGGGGGTCTAACTTTTTGCAGAACTAAGGATATTTGTGTTAAGGTTTATGGTTTTGCGTAATTGTTAATTGAGATAGAGGGAAACGCTCCTCTTCTATTGAGGGAATATATAGGTATATTATAATGGAGTAAATTGGAAAAATTGTAGAGATGGAAGGGATAACATGTCAGATATTAAATTGTTTAAAGGATATGCGTGGTGTAGGGCATTTTGGAACAGGCGACTTGTAGTCAACTACTCCCCCTAATTCTATTATATCATATGAAATTTTTAAATAACAGACTTATAATTTGCGCTTATTGAGTGTAATATAGGAACAGATATCACTTCATAGAAAGTTGCTTCACTCATACCTAGAAAAGGGGTCAAAGGTCTAAATGGACTTTTTCGGGTAATCTAGCCGATGGGAATCGGCGAGGTCAGATTACCCCGCATTGCGAGCAGGGTAAACTACCCCGGGTTCCGAATGAAATGAGGAAGGAGAATGTGTATGATTTCATATGTGCTTAGCTTTCAGGAAATTGACAAAACAATGATTTCGATGGTGGGGGGTAAAGGCGCCAACCTAGGGGAACTATCCAATGTAGAGGGAATTCTAGTACCGGACGGTTTTTGTGTTACCACAGAAGCCTATAAAAGGATAACTGGAAATAATCAGGAACTTAATGGTTTGTTAGATGAATTATCAAAGCTTAGAGTAGAAGATAGGTCTGGTCGCAAAAGAAAATCGCTTTTGCTGCTCGACCAAGCAACCCGGGAAAAAGTTATTGAAGTTAGCAAGAAAATTCGAATGGTCATAGAAAGAATTTATATTTCTAAGGATATAGCAGAAGAGATTGAAATTTTTCTCACAAAGTTTGGTGAAAAAGATGCTTATGCTGTGCGTTCCAGCGCAACTGCAGAGGATTTACCAACGGCCTCCTTTGCTGGCCAGCAGGATACCTATTTGAACATTAAGGGAAAGGATGAAATCCTAAAGCATATCAGCAAGTGTTGGGCATCACTATTTACAGAGAGAGCAGTAACCTATCGCCTTCAAAACGGCTTCGACCACCGCAAAGTCCAACTGTCTGTGGTTGTTCAGAAGATGGTGTTCCCAGAGGTATCAGGAATTTTGTTTACTGCTGATCCTGTCACTTCTAATAGGAAGGTGTTATCCATTGATGCCAGCTTCGGACTTGGTGAGGCTTTGGTCTCTGGACTGGTGAATGCTGATAACTACAAAGTGCGTAACGGCAAGGTTATCGATAAGAAGATATCCACCAAGAAGATGGCTATTTATGCCTTAAAAAATGGAGGTACGAAACAACAAGAGATTGAGCTTAAGATGCAGAATATGCAAGCGCTGACAGATGAACAGATTTTGAGTCTCACGGACATGGGTAGATCGATCGAGGAGCATTTCGGCACTCCACAGGACATCGAATGGTGTTTGGCTCATGATACATTTTACATTGTCCAAAGTCGTCCAATCACTACTTTATACCCCATCCCTGAAGCAAACGATAAAGAAAACCACGTCTATCTATCTGTGGGGCACCAACAAATGATGACAGACCCCTTGAAGCCATTGGGAATGTCTTTAATGGAGTTAATATCTTTTGGCCACAGGTTTAAAGCTGGTGGAAGGTTGTTTGTTGATGTGGCACAAATGCTGGCTTCACCAGACAGCAGAAAAATGTTATTAAATAACATGGGACAACACGATGAACCCAGACAGCAGAAAAATGTTATTAAATAACATGGGACAACACGATGAACTCTTTAAAGACGCACTTATGACCATAATAGAGCGAGATTTCATAAAATGTATACCAAATGATAAAGAGGAACAGAGTGATCATAAAAGTAATAAAAGTGCGCCGCCTGCAAATTCGGAGGCACAAATCGAAAGTAATCCGGAAATCGTTTCTGGTTTGATTAAGAAGAGTCAAATATCCATAGAAGAGTTAAAACAAAAAATCCAAACCAAATCAGGGTTAGATTTAATTGATTTTATTCTAAAAGATATAGAGGAGCTAAAGAAAATTTTATTTGACCCACAAAGTTCAGATGTATTTATGGCTGCTATAAATGCTTCACTTTGGATCAATGAAAAAATGAAGGAGTGGCTTGGTGAAAAAAACGCAGCAGACATACTTTCTCAATCTGTGCCAAACAATATTACTTCGGAAATGGGTCTGGCTCTAATGGATGTGGCAGATGTGATACGTCCTTATCCAGAAGTAATTGAATATTTACAGCATGTAAAAGAAGATAACTTTTTAAATGAATTGGATAAGTTTAATGGTGGGCAGAAAACTAGGGATGCGATATTATCTTATCTCATTAAATACGGAATGCGATGCAGCGGAGAAATCGATATTACTAGAACTCGATGGAGCGAAAAACCAATTATACTTGTCCCTATGATTCTTAGTAACATCAAAAACTTTGAGCCTAATGAAGGCAATCGAAAATTTGAGCAAGGGCGACAGGAAGCTTTGAAAAAAGAACAAGAGTTATTGGATCGATTGAAGCAATTACCGGATGGTGAACAAAAATCCAAAGAGACTAAACGAATGATCGACCTAATTCGGAATTTTATTGGTTACCGTGAATATCCAAAGTACGGCATGGTTAGTCGCTACTTTGTTTATAAGCAGGCTTTAATGAAAGAAGCTGAACGACTCGTAAAAGCAAACGTTTTTCATGAAAAAGAAGACATTTACTACCTAACTTTTGAAGAACTTCGCGAAGTTGTACGCACAAAAAAATTGGATTACGCGATCATCAGCAAAGGTCAAGATGAGCACAAATTATATGAGAAACTAACTCCCCCACGTGTTATCACTTCTGATGGTGAAATCGTTACAGGTGAGTACAAACGAGAAAATCTTCCAGTTGGCGCTATTGCAGGTCTCCCAGTTTCTTCCGGAGTTATAGAGGGAAGAGCACGTGTCATCTTAAGCATGGAAGACGCAAATTTAGAAGATGGAGATATATTAGTCACTACCTTTACTGACCCTAGTTGGACACCATTGTTTGTATCCATAAAAGGCCTAGTTACTGAAGTTGGTGGACTGATGACCCATGGAGCAGTTATCGCACGTGAATATGGCTTACCAGCAGTTGTGGGAGTAGAAAATGCAACCAAACTGATAAAAGACGGACAGAGAATTCGCGTGCATGGAACTGAAGGGTATGTAGAAATCCGATAATGGGGAAGATGTTATCTTCTTCCTGGGGAGTTTTAAATAAAAGATGTAAATTTGATTATGCAGCCATAGATAATCCATGTGCAGGAAGGGTTATCTGTGGGCACTGCGGCAGTGATTTTTGTAGGAAAGCTTGGAATTTCACGAAAAAGCCTATATTTATGAAGCTATTGAAGTTGAAAAAGCTGGGTTGGAAGTGTATTTTAAAAAGACTGCAGAATTCATAATTCCTGAAGAATTACAAAACAAATTCCATGAATTGCCTGCCTTTAAAACTGCTTTTGAAGCATTGATGCCGGGACGACAGAGAGCATACATTTTTTATTTTTCTGAACCCAAACAATCCAAAACTCGAGTGTCAAGGGTTGAAAAATACATGCAGCAAATTCTGAGTGAAAAGGGATTAAATGATTAGTATATTCCATGAGAAAATATACTAATCAAACTTTAACATATTGTATAGCATCCTTTATGTCCCGCATAATTTTTAGAATGGAATCAATTTCATATTGGCGGTTCTTCACAGGCCAGTTGGCGAGTATTTCCCGGTAATATCCTAAAACCTCTTGTTTACCTGCTTCTGATTTATACTTAATTTCCATTATTTCTCGTATTCCTCTTTATTTCAGAAGCCATTTTTCAGCTTCTTCCTTATTTTCATACATTCTAAAATGATTGCCCTTATTTGTTTCCAGGGCCATCTCTCTAAATCTGCCTTTTTCCATGACCTCCTGGGGAATCACAGCGGAAGTTTTTATACCATAGTTAATAAACTTTTGAAGCATATTACCTGCTACCCTGGTCTTAAGCTTGAAGAAATCTTGGGATAAGGCGGCATAGTGAATCATAAGCAGAATTGTCTCATGTTCAGCACATAAAGCAACCAGGTCAAGAGCATCATTCTCCGTACTTAAAGGGTCGGTAGTAGAAATCAATTCAATATATTTTTTATTCTCTATTTCTCTAATTTGATAGTTCATTTTACTTTTCTCCTCTATACCTTGATTTTCAAACAACTTTTGACGGGTTTCATAGACCCAGTTCAATTCATTATTATAGGTTGAAATAATGTTTTCTGAAATCCTCTCCCATATAAAGCTTTCTCTAGTGCTTCTATTAGGTGAATGAAGAGCACGTCTATTTTTTTCCTGCTGTATAACCAACTGTATTTTGAGTGCATTCTCATATTTTGATAATAACTCATTTAGTTCCTGATCATTTAACATATCTGACCATGCAAGTTGCACCAAAAATGTTTTTTTTATCTCAGGAGCTTCTGGTGAGGAAACAACCCATTCTTTTAGTTCTTTAAGTCCCTCTTCTGTTATTGAATATATTTTTTTTGAAGGAGAGCTATCCTGATGAATCACTTCGCTGGTAACAAGCTCTTCATCTTGCATTTGAATAAGAGCTTTGTAAATTTGATTATTATTACCGGACCAATACAAGAAGGAGGACTCCTCAAAAATCTTTTTTAATTCATATCCTGTGGAGGCCTTCCAACTCAATATGCCTAGTATTGCAAATTTAATTGACATTAATTGCACCTCGCTTTATTAATAACATAGGTTAATAGTAACATATGTTATTACGGTAGTCAATTGAATATAAATATTTTCTAGTTAAATAATTCTTTCTTCAAGGCTCTGATGCCTCGCAAAAGGTGCTGGACAGGGTGTCGTCGAGAATCAAGTGCTAGGTCCCTCAGCGCTGCCTCTTCTCACTGAAACTCGTATCAGATGATTAACTGAGTTTTTAATTGCATTGGTAGCATAGGCTACTATGCTTTCGCAGGGGATTTTCCATCGCAGAACAAAAAGTTAAATATTTATATATTTACCTATTTAAAAAGTTAACCTTTTGTTCTGTGAGAGAAAGCTGCTGTGCGGAAGGAGCCGGTGATTAAAGGGCGGTATGGATGTGCGAACTGGATTTTCTTTTACTGTAAAACATTTTTTAAGGTTCATTTAAGGTTTAAAGTATATTATATATTCATTGATATTAATAGCCCTTTAATAGGCAAAAAGGAAAGGATGTATTAAGAAATGAAAAATTTTTTAGCTAAACCTTATAGATGGGCTGGTGTTTTCTCTATTTTATTGGCGGCAGCAGTTACTTTTACTATGATGGATACTTTTGTGTTGGAGAAATCAATGGCTAAGGATTCAACCTCATCTTCACCAGCAATACAAACAACAACACAAGTAAAACAATCAGTAGCGAAAAGTGACGCTGCAATTACGGATAACTCATACCAGGATGAGAATATTAAAATTACTATTGAGACAGTTCGTAAGTATGACACAACTATGTATGTGGCAGATATTCAGGTTTCCGATGTCTCATACTTAAAAACAGCTCTGGCAGATAACACTTACGGTCGCAATATTAAGGCTGAAACCTCCACTATGGCAGAAGAAAAAAATGCTATTTTTGCTATAAACGGAGATTATTATGGTTTCAGAGACACTGGTTATGTATTGCGTAACGGCAAGGCATACCGAAGTACAGGAAAAGGTGAAGCCCTTGTAATAGATAAAGAAGGTAACTTATCCATGGTTTCGGAAAGTGATGTAAGCATGCAGTCCTTAAGTGCTAAGGGCGCATGGCAGGTATTGTCCTTTGGACCTGGACTTGTGGAAAATGGAAAAATTACTGTGGATAGCACAAGTGAGGTGGGACAATCTAAGAACAGTAATCCAAGAACTGCCATTGCGCAGGTTTCCAAGCTGCATTATATCGTAATTGTATCTGATGGACGTACTAATGAGAGTGCCGGACTTTCTCTTCTTCAGCTTGCTGAGGAGTTTAAGGAAAGAGGCTGCACTACAGCTTATAATTTGGACGGAGGCGGATCCTCCACTATGTATTTTAATGGTAAAATCATAAATAACCCCACCGATGGTAGAAAAAACGGAGAAAGGCAGGTGAGCGACATTGTCTATTTTGGATATTAATATAAAAAACCAAAGCAAGCATTTTAGAAAAACAATACTAACTTATTTGATATTGTCCATACTAGCTATAGTCGTAAATAAGGTTTATGCGCTTTTTGGCCACGGCGTATCTTCACCGGCCATGACTTGGATGTTTTTATACCCTTTGATTGGCGGTGCTCTTTTCTATTTCTTAATTTACGGATTTGCAAATAAGATAATTAAGTTTACTCTATATAGACTATTTTTCAATATTTTCAATTCTGGAATTGCAACCTTGACTTTTGGAAGCTTTCTAAAGGGCGTTATGGATATTGCAGGGTCGGGCTCCATCTATTTAGTATTTTACTATGTAGTGGGTGGTCTATTCATTGCAGCAGGCTTGATTTTGATGTTTATAATGGTTATTAATCAGAAGAGAGCAGATGCGTAAAATTCCAAAGTCTCCTTGATTTAAATATAAAACCGTACACCTTTATAATTTTGGTGTACGGTTAAAATATATTTCTAATTAGATAAAGTATATTTTTTAGAATCATTGCTTACAAATGATTTTACAAGACCATAGATTAAATTATCTTCTTCAATTCCCTCCAGATGCAGTACATCCAGCACTTCTACAATCATACAATTGCTTGCATCATCGATTAATATGGCAGAATCCTTTATTGTATATTTGATATTTATAAACTTATCAGTATCATCAGAATGGCTATTACCTAATGAATCTACTATATCCTGTTGATTTTCATTCAATGCGCTGACACCAATAATATCACCCTTACGAATATTTTTTCCAGTTATACTTTGAGTTCCTAATAACATTAAAATCTTGTCATAATCTGACTGCATTGCCCATGCGCATATCATACCGTATTTTTTTCCGTTTTTGATGAAGCTAACGGCATTAGCTCCATGGTTAAAAGCACTTAGTTTAACCTCTTGAGATAGTTGTTAAAGAGATAAAGAAACTAGTAAAATAGTGGTGATAATAGTTAATGTTGCGGAGACATGTTATAATAAATATGTTTAAGGCTTAACTCTAAGGAGGTTAAAACCCTAAATGGGCTTTAACGGGCAGACTAGCCGGCGAGCTTAGGCTGCACAGTGATTAAACTACTTAGTGTTCCGACTAAAAGGAGGAAAAGATGTTTGCCAATACTGTTACCATTAACAACCCACTTGGAATTCATGTAAGATTTGCAGCAGAAATAGTTAATCAGGCAGATGCGCTTAAGGAGAAATATGGCACTAGCTTATATATAAGAAATGCT